>NZ_JAVTWX010000154.1:0-23515 GCF_032229645.1 Brooklawnia sp. | reverse complement strand
TCGGCTAATCGATTGACATAGTTCCGGCAAATGCTGTGCTCGCTGAGCCACCCGGCACCGCCCCGGAAATGTCAGAGCCCAGCCCTAGGCTCTTCGCATGGCTACCAAGATCGACGCGTATCACTGCACCGAATGCGGCTGGACATCCGTCCGCTGGGTCGGACGCTGCGGCGAGTGCCAAACCTGGGGCTCGGTCGTCGAGCGGGATGCGCCCAAGCTCTCGCAGGTCAGCGCCGCTACTCCGGCGCAAGCGGCGATCCCAATCGGCGAGGTCGACATTGAGGCTGCCCGGCGCACGCTCACCGGGATAGGCGAACTCGACCGGGTTCTGGGAGGTGGTCTGGTCCCGGGCGCGGTGGTCCTGTTGGCCGGCGAACCGGGCGTCGGCAAATCGACACTTCTCTTGGAGGTTGCCGCACATTGGGCGCGCTCGGGGCAAACGACCCTGTATGTCTCCGGCGAGGAGTCCGCCCCACAGGTGCGGCTGCGCGCAGAGCGCACTCACGCGGTGGCCGACAAGCTCTACCTGGCTGCAGAGACCGACTTGGGCACGGTACTGGGTCACATCGAGCAGACCGCGCCGAGTCTGCTGGTGGTCGACTCCGTGCAGACCATCGGCACCGCGGATGCCGACGGATCACCGGGTGGAGTCAGTCAGGTGCGCGAGGTGACCGGCGCACTCGTCCGAGTCGCCAAACGGCGCGGCATGGCGGTGGTCATCGTGGGGCATATCACCAAAGATGGCCAAGTCGCTGGCCCGCGCTTCCTCGAGCACCTTGTCGACGTCGTCCTCTCGTTCGAAGGCGACCGGCACTCCGGCTTCCGGATGGTGCGCGCCAACAAGAACCGCTTCGGCCCCGCGGACGAGGTCGGCTGCTTCGAGATGGGCGAACACGGCATCATCGAGGTACCCGACCCATCCGGGCTGTTCACCTCAGGGCATGAAGAACCAGCCCCGGGCACCTGCGTCACTGTCACCCGCGAGGGCAGCCGCTGCATGCTGGCCGAGGTGCAATCGCTGGTCGCCTCTGTCACGGCCGAGATCCCGCCGCGCCGGGTGACCCACGGTGTTGACGGTTCACGGGTGGCGATGATTCTCGCGGTGCTCCAGCGACGCGCGCACTTCGGTCTGCCTCGGCACGATGTCTACGTCTCGACCGTCGGCGGCGCACGAATCCTCGATCCTGCGGCCGACCTCGCGCTGGCCATTGCCATCGCATCTGCCGGCCTGGACGAAGGGTGCCACCGCAAGGTCGTCGCCCTCGGCGAGATTGGTCTGGCCGGCGACCTGCGCCGTGTTCCCGGGCTCGAGCAGCGCGTCGGCGAGGCAGCGCGATTGGGATTCGACCTTGCGCTCGTCCCGGCCGGCAACCGCGACCCCAACAGCCGGCTGCCCCGCATGCACGGGCTCAAGGTCGTCGAGGTCGCCACCGTCGCCGAGGCGCTCAGCGCGCTCGGACTGCGGCGCAACCGCACTGCCTCCACGCACGAGACTGCGGCCGTGCCGACCTAGCCGGGTAGGCCGCCTCGCCGACCGGTGCTGCCATCACCCGTAGACTGGTTGCCGTGAGCAAAGACCTGGGTCACGACGAGGAGCGATACCGGCGGTACCGCGCGCTGCTCGCTCCCGGCACGCCGCTGCGCGAGGGCGTGGAGAGAATCCGCGCCGGTCATACGGGCGCCCTGATCGTGCTCGGGACCAATCCGGTGATCGAGCAGATCTCCACCGGCGGATTCACGGTGAACACCGATTTCACACCAACCGCGCTACGCGAACTCGCGAAGATGGACGGCGGCATCGTCGTCGATGACGATCTGTCGACCATCTTCAGCGCGGGCGTCCATTTCTCACCGTCGGCGTCTCTGCCGACGATCGAGACCGGCACCCGGCACCGCACCGCCGACCGAATTTCGGTGCAGTCGAACATCCCCGTGGTTACGGTATCGGCCTCCATGGCATCCATCGCTTTGTTCATGGCCGGCCTCAGATATCCGATCGAAAGCTCCGGCCAGATCCTGGTGCGCGCCGAGCAGGCGGTCGCAACGCTTTCGCGGTATCGCGAACGCCTCGATTCGGTGACCACCGAGCTATCCGCACTCGAGATGGACAATCTCGTGACGGTGGGCGACCTCGTCCGAGCAGTGCAGCCGCTGGCGATGGTGCGCCGACTCGCGGAAGAGCTCGAAGGCCATGTCGAAGCGCTGGGTATCGACGGCCGGCTACTGCAATTGCAGATGTTCGAGCTGACCCAGGGAATTGACCAGCTGGCCACCCTGCTCGAACTCGACTACCGCGGGCCCGAAGCCGCGCGGCTCAGCTTCGACATAGTGCGACACCTGCCAACCGGCGACCTGCTGGACCCGGCCACTGTGGCCAGCACGATCGGGTTCGCCTCCGGCGACCTGGACGAGCACCTCACTACCCATGGCTACCGCATCGTCTCGCAGTCGGCGCAGATGAGCACCGCAACGGCCGGACGGCTGCTCGAGCATTTCGGCTCATTGCAGGACGTCTTCGCTGCCTCCCGCGCTGAACTGGCCGCCGTCCCCGGTGTGGGATCCACGCGGGCCCGGGCGATCCGCGACGGACTCGCTCGTATCTCCGAGAGCATCGCGTCGAACTGACGCCAGGCGTGCTACTGAGCCTGGTCCTCAGTACCGGACTTGCATCACCAGTCGAGCGCTCGCCTGGCCGATGCTCGCGGTGGCGACATAGGTACCGACGCCCAGAACCTCATCGGACAGCTCGCATCCGTGCGAACGCTTGACCGGCCAATTCACGTCGAACCCCGACTCTTCACCCGAGACCAGGTCGAGGACACCGGCGGGATGCCAATCGGCACAATTCTCCGTCTCCCAGACCTCATCGTTGCCGGAGGTGATCGCCAGGGCAGCCGCAGCAGCGCCCAGATCCAGCTGGCAGCCCTGCTCCGTCGTACTCACCACGACACGGAAGTTCGCGGTCGTGTCCAGCTGTGACACCGAGTCCGGGCCGTCGACACGAAGCTTGAGGTTCGTCGGCTGGCAGCCGGCCGGGACCGATTCGGTCGCCGTGGGTTCAGCCGTCGCGCTCTGTTCGGCGGACGGTTCGACCGACGGCTGGACGGACTGCTCGCCAGGGCTGACGCTCGCGCTCGGTTGCTCGCTCGGAGATGGCGTGCTTGGCGTCGCCGAAGGAGTGGTGCTGACGCTGGATGTCGGAGAGGACGAGACGCTCGGAGTGGACGGCGATGGTGTCGCCGTAATTGCTCCAGGACGCACAGCCAGCCAGCCGATGCCCACGACAACGGCGAGTAGCACGGCCAAGACGACGCCGCGGCGCGTCCAGTAGACACTCGGTGCTTCGGGCCCGATGGGGTCCAGCCAACCCTGCATGGCGACATCGTAGGTGGACTCGGCCCGGTTGCGTCGCTGCCACGCAGACGATCACTCACTGTCCGCATCCGGCTACGCTGGCCCGGTGACGAACCGGGCCGAGATCGTACATGAGCTGACCGATTGGTTCGACACACATGCGCGCGATCTGCCTTGGCGGCACAATGACCCCTGGGCCGTGCTGGTGAGCGAGTTCATGCTGCAACAAACACCGGTCGCCCGGGTACTGCCCCTCTGGCAAGCATGGTTGAAGCGCTGGCCGACCCCTGCCATGCTCGCGGCCGAGCCGAGTTCCGAAGCCGTGCTTGCCTGGGGACGACTTGGCTACCCGCGCAGGGCACTACGCCTGCATGCCAGCGCGACCACCATTCGTGACGAACATGGTGGCCAGGTTCCCGCAACGCTCGACGATCTGCTCGCGTTACCCGGAGTCGGCGACTACACGGCAGCAGCCATCGCGAGCTTTGCATTCGGCGCGAAGATCCCGGTGCTCGACACCAATGTCCGCCGTGTGCTGACCCGCATCGAGGTCGGCCAGGCCGCTCCCCCGGCGCACTTGACGAAGCCCGAGCGGGCCAGAGCGCAGCAGTTCACCGACGCAGCAGGCGACCTGGCCGCCAAGTGGGCCGCCGCCGTCATGGAGTTCGGCGCAATGGTCTGCTTGGCCAGACGGCCTGACTGCGCATCTTGTCCGATCACGGACGCCTGCAGCTGGCGCGCGAGGGGCTACCCGTCGTCCGAGATGACATCGCGCGCCCAAGCGTGGCACGGCACCGATCGGCAGTGCCGCGGGGCGCTGCTCGACATCGTCCGCAATACACCCGATGGCGTGCCCGTAGAAGTCCTGCTCGCCGGCTGGCATACCCGCTCGCAGGCTGAAGCCTGCCTCGCCGGGCTGGCGGACGACGGACTGGTCCACCGTTTGGGAGGCATCGTGACTCTGTGACCCGGATGTAGATCGTCGGTGTGCCACGCCGGTCTTGCCCACAGCAGCGGAATATTCTCGTCCCCATTCGCCGTTGCACAGGACAAGTCGTCAACAAGAGAAGGCTCACATGACTAGCATCAGCATCATCGGCACCGGAAACATGTCGCAGGCACTCCAGTCGTTGTTCACCCGCGCAGGGGCGCCGGTTCAAGTCATCACCCACCAGGATCTGGCCGGCAGTGCGGTTGAAGGCGAGGTCGTGATCTTGGCGGTTCCTTTCACCGCCGTCACTGAGATCGCCGGCAGCTTGGGCACCAAGCTCGACGGTAAAGTCGTCGTCGACATCACCAATGTCTTGGACTTCTCGACCTTCACACCGCTCAAGCTCCCCGCTGGCAGCGCTGCTGCCGAGCTGGCAACCGCCGCCCCGAACGCCCGCGTGGTGAAGGCATTCAACACGAACTTCGCTGCCACCCTGGCGTCCGGCCTGGTCGCCTCGGCTCCGATCTCGGTTCTGATCGCCGGGGATGATGCGGACGCGAAGAAGACTCTCAGCGATGTTGTCACTTCATCCGGTGCTGCTGTCTTCGACCTGGGTGGCCTTGACCGTGCGGCCGAACTCGAATCCTTGGGCTTCACCCAGTTGCTGCTTGCCGCCACCAACCAGATCGGCTGGACGAACGGCTTCGCGCTGTACAAGTGATGCCCGCTAGTCCCTAGCTCACCGCGGGGAACTCCCCTGTCCGGAACTCCACATCCGCGACCTCGGGAACCTCCGCGGTGATCAGCGTGCCGTCCTTGCGACGACCACCGATGACCGGGTGCGACGAGGCAAGAGGCGGCAGGTAGACGCCCTGATGCGCCAACCGCACTTCCAGCGGGTTTGCTCCCACCTCGTACTCGGTGCCCCGCACCCGAACCGGCACCGGTCGTCCGCTGAGCAGTGTGAAGGTGATCTGCCGGCGAGTGAGATGAACCCGGATACGACTGCCTCGATAGGCGAGCGGAAACGTCAGGTACTCCCACTTGCGCGGCAGCCGCGGATCGAAGCACAGCACCTCACCGTCGTCGCGCAGCCCGCCGAAACCGCAGACCAAGGCCCGCCAGGTGCCGCCCGCAGAGGCGATATGCACACCGTCCGCGGTATTGCCGTGGGTATCGCCGATATCGACGAGCAGTCCCTCATGGAAGTAATCCAGTGCCATGTCCTGATGACCCACCTCGGCCGCCATGATCGACTGCGTCACCGCCGACAGGCTCGAATCCCCAGTGGTTATCGGGTCGTAGTACTCGAAGTCGGCGCGCTTTTCTTCCAGGCCGAATTCGTTGCTTCGCAAGAAGAGAGCCAGCACCACATCGGCCTGTTTCAGCACCTGGAAGCGATAGATCACCAACGGGTGATAGTGCAACAGTAGTGGGTAGCTTTCCTGCGGAGTGTTCTCCAGATCCCACAACTCCTTGGCAACGAATGCGTCGTCTTGGGGGTGAATGCCCAGCCGCTCGTCGAACGGGATCTTCATACCGTTCGCGCAACGCTCCCAGGTCGCGATCTCATCGGGATCGAGTCGCACGGTATGCACCAGACGCTCGTAGTCAGCGGGCGCCTCCGCCTGCATCTTGCGCACCATCCCGACCGCAAGCCGCAGATTCCAGCGGGCCATAACGTTGGTGTAGGTGTTGTTGTTCACCACCGTGGTGTATTCATCGGGTCCCGTGACGCCGTGGATCTCGAAACTCTCGGCAGTGCCAACCCGCCAGAATCCGAGATCGACCCACATTCTGGCGGTTTCCACGAGTAGCTGGGCGCCATCGCCGAAAGCGAATTCACTGTCGCCGGTTATCGACACGTAATGCCCGACGGCATATGCGATATCGGCATCGATGTGGTATTGAGCGGTTCCGGCCGCATAATATGCGGACGCTTCCTCGCCACTGATCGTGCGCCAGGGGAACAGCGCGCCCTTGGTCGACATCTCGCGCGCCCGTTCCCTGGCGCTGTCCAGATGAGTGGACCGGGCTCGCAGCGCATTGCGGGCCTGCTCGGGGCTCGTGAGAGTCAAGAAGGGAACGATGTAGACCTCGGAGTCCCAGAAGTAGTGTCCTTCATAGCCATCGCCGGTCAGCCCCTTGGCCGGGATGCCGGCACCATCGGCTCTCGCGGCGGCCTGCGCAAGCTGCAAGATGCACCAGCGGATCGCCTGCTGAAGACGCTTGGTGGTACCCACAGTGACGTCGCTGCGCTCCCAAAAGCCGGACAGCCACGAACGCTGCGCCACGTAGTAGGGCTCAAATCCGTCCTCGCGCACGCGGTCGAGCGTGCGTCGGACGCGGTCGCTGAGTTCGCGAACCGGCACCCGGCGGGATGTGTGGTAGGCCACTGCCTTGGTGATCAGGATCGGCTGATTCTGCTTGGCCGCGATGCGGTAGACCTTGCGGCCTTGGTCATCACTGGTGTCGTCGAGTTCGGTGAACATGTTGCGGGTCTCGATCCGGTGATCGGCCCCGACTGCCAACGTCATTCCGGAGTTCGCAACCTTGTAGCCCAGGATCATCCGGCGTGGACTATGCCAGCTCATCTCAGGCTGCAGCACTCGGTGGTCCAGACCGGGGCTCTTGCGCGGGTCCTCGTCCGAACGGGTTGCCCGGCGGCCGGCCACGTCGTCGAAGTCCTCTTTGTTGACGATCTGGGACGAGATGACGATCGGAGCATCGCCTTCGAGCAGCGTGACCTCGTAGGTCATCAACGCCAGGTGCCGCTCGGTGAAGCTGACCATTCGCGTCGATCGGATGAGCACCCGTTTGCCTGCCGGAGTACGCCAAATGAGCTCGCGGCGCAAGACGCCCTCCCGGAAATCGAGCCGCCGCTCATATGCCTGCAGATCGGCGACACTGAGCAGCAGCGGCTCGTCATCGACGTAAAGCCGGATCATCAGCGAACTCGGCGCATTGATCAGCGTCTGCCCGGTGCGCGCCAGGCCGTAGGCGTTCTCGGCGTGACGAATGTCCCAGGTTTCGTGGAAGCCGTTGATGAACGTGCCGACGTAGTGCGAATCGCGTCCCTCCTCGGGATTGCCGCGCATACCGATATACCCGTTCGCGGTCGCGAACAGAGTCTCGGTGAGCCCGAGGTCGGCCGAACTCGGATAGTTCTCGATCAGCGCCCACTCATCGGGCGGGAAGCGGTGATCGTCCAGTGGATTCAGATCGGTCTTCTTCTTGCGGTTCACGGCAGCAACTCCTCGCAATCGGACACCACGAGGTCGGCTCCGGCCGCCTCCAGCGCTTCGGCACCGGCACCACGGTCGATTCCCACGACGAGACCGAATCCGCCTGCGGCCCCGGCGGACACACCCGATAGGGCATCCTCGAGGACGACGGCGCGGTCCGCCGGTACCTCCAGCAGCTTCGCGGCCTCGCAGAAGACGTCCGGCTCCGGTTTGCCCGGTAACCCCAGCTCGCGAGCGAGCACACCGTCCATGACCACCGCGAAATAGTCGGTCAGCCCGGCCGCATCGAGTACCGCCTCCGCGTTTTGCGACGAACTCACCACGGCCATCGGCAACTCAAGGCCGGCCAGATGATCCAGCAGCCGCACCGAGCCCGGATACGGATCGATACCGTCGCGGGCCAGCACCTGGTTGAAGTATTCGTTCTTGCGGTTACCCAAGCCGCACACCGAGTCGGTCTCCGGACTATCGGACGCATCCCCGCGCGGTACCGCGATGCCGCGGCTGGCAAGGAAGGATGCGACCCCTTCATAGCGTGGTTTGCCGTCGACATAGAAGAAATAATCGGCATCCGTAAAAGGCTCTGCGACACCGCGACCCCGCAGATAGTCGTTGAACATCTGAGACCATGCCCGCATATGCAGATCTGTCGTGGGGGTGAGAACCCCATCGAGGTCGAATAACGCCGCTCGGTAGTCGCTCCACTTCACGAGTCCAGCCTAAGCACGACGGCAATCGGTTGGTATGGACACACCGCTTCTGTCTTCGAACCGTCACATGAGTGGCGAAAACGTGCGCAGCACCAGCCACACCGCCCGGCGCCACCACGGGGTCGAGCGTACCTCGGTGAGCCCGACCCGCCGACATTTCTCCAGCGTCGCCTCGAAGTCGGCTGACATGTCTGCGATCGCGGGCGTCTGATACATCCAGACGGCGTCCTCCTGGTGCAGATAGAAGCTCCGGAAGTCGAAGTTGATCGTTCCGATGACCGCGGTGTCATCGTCCACGATCATCTGCTTGGCGTGAATGAACCCAGGGCTGTATTCGTATACCTCCACCCCGGCCTCGACCAACGGCCGATAGTTCGACCGGGTCACCGCGTAGACATACGCCTTGTCGGGAATGCCGGGGGTGATGATGCGAACCTGCACCCCGGACCGGGCCAGCGCCGTGAAGACGGTGATCATCTCGTTGGTCGGCACCAAGTAAGGCGTGGTGAGATCGACCCGGAACTTCGCCCGGCTCATCATCCCGCGATAGGCGGTCCAACCGAGCGAGACATCATCGAAGGGCGTGTCGTCATAGCTCACCACGACCCCCGCGCCACCGGGTTGCGCAGCTACCTCGTCATCGGAGGCATGCAGCGCGGCCAGATCGGTCTGCTCACCGCTCACCAGATCCCAGATGGTGAAGAACAACGATGCCATGCCCCAGGCGCCGGACCCCCGCAACCGGATGGCGGTGTCCTTCCAATGGCCGAACCGCTGGATGGCGTTGATGTACTCGTCGGCAATGTTGATGCCGCCGGTGAACGCGATGACACCGTCGACGATGGTGAACTTGCGGTGATCTCTGTTGTTGTAGCGCAGCGTCAGGCCGGGACCCAGCTTGTTGAACGGGCGGACGCGTATCCCGGCGTTCCTCAGGTCTTTGATGAAATCCTCGGGCAGTGTCCACAGCGAGCCGAGATCGTCATACATGAACCAGATCTGGACGCCCTCGGCCGCTTTGCGGGAGAGCACGTCGAGAACCTTGCGCCACATCTGCCCCTCGGAGACGATGAAGTACTCCATCGCGATCCAGCGCTTCGCGCCCTCCAGGGCCTCCAGCATCGCCGCGAAGGCATCCTCGCCGACCGGGTAGTAGGTGGTCTCGGTGTCGCGATACGCCCGGAAAGGCCCCATGGATTCGAGGTGGGCGATTTGGCGAGCGGCGTCCGGATCGATGCTGATCACCGGTAACGATTCGGCGGTGGTGGCAGGCTCCAGCTCCGGGGGTTGCTCACCGAGGGTGCCGGGCAACACGGCCAGCGCCCCCACCGCGGACTCCTGGTCGAGGGCCGCCAAGTCCTGGATGGCGCTGTAGTGCAGCATCTGCCGCCGCGTGCCGGTTCGGGCTCCGAAAATCAGATAGAACGCACCACCGAAAAGCGGAGCCAACATGATGGGGATAATCCAGGCGAGCTTGTACTCGACCTGCATGTGCGAGTTGAGGATGAACGCGACCACGCCGACGCTGATCAGGCCAGAAAGCGTGCCCAGCCAGGGAGAGAATTCGCTGGAGCGAACCAGGAGCAACCCGAAGACCACCAGTTGGAGGATCAACGCGAGCGCCGTCAGCGCGACCCGGCCGCTGACTGCCACGAATCGCCGGACAGAATTGCGGGTTTCCACTCTCCGCACCGAGACGTCGGCCTCCATGCCTCCAGTATTGCGGATTCTCCCGCTCAAAGGTTCCGCCCCCGCCGCCGGACGGCTACCGTGGGCACATGAGTGCAGCTGCCAGCCGACCAGTCCTGACCGTCCGGGGAGTTGAGTTGGGATCCGGCCGGCCGAAGGTGATCGTCCCGCTCACTGATGCCCATGACTCCAGCCTGATCGCCGCCGCCAAGCGCATCGCGGCAAGCCGTACCGACATGGTCGAGTGGCGGGTGGACCGCTACGCCGCACGCGACGACAATACGAAGGTTGTCGCGATGGCCGAACGCATTCACCAGATCATCGGGGATCGCCCACTGCTATTCACTCCGCGTACCAAACATGAGGGCAGCGACTGGAATCCGCCGGGCGACAGCTACCGCGACATCATCGCCGACGCCTGTGCGTCCGGGCACGTCGACATGGTCGATGTGCAATACCTGAATCCCGCGGTCAAGCGCTGTTTCGAGGCCGCCAGGGCGCATCGGGTACCGATCATCGCGTCCAGCCACGACTTCTCCGGGACGCCCCGTGCCGCCGAAATAGCCGACCGCCTGGACGCCATGGCCTCACTGGGCGCCGACATCGCCAAAATTGCGGTGATGCCCCGCAAGCCCGCCGATGTTGCAGCGCTACTCGAAGCGACCGCGGTGGCCGCACAGTCCAGCAAGGTTCCGCTGATGACGATGTCGATGGGGCCGCTGGGCGTGGTCTCGCGGTTGGCCGGCCAGGTCTTCGGCTCGTGTGCGACCTTCGCCACTCTGGGCGGCGAGGGGTCGGCCCCCGGTCAACTGCCGCTGGACGAGGTGCTTGCGGTGATGGATCTGCTCGGCCGCGACCTTTGAGCGCTGCGCGACCGGCAGGTGGACGAACGTGGTGCTGCTCAGTGACGGTGTGATCGACCTGGTGCCGGTCGATCCGGTCCAGGCCCAAGAACTTGCCGCCGGGCGCTGTCCACTGCCCGCGGTTCCCGACTATCCGCATGCCGATACCGCCGCGACGGCGCGGATGCTGCGCGACGGCCTGGGCATCGACAATTGGGTGCCCGGCTTCGGCATCTACCTGATCGTGCGGCGAGACGACGGCCTGGTCGTGGGGGACGCCGGCTTCCACACTCCCCCGGATCTGCGCGGCAGCGCGGAGATCGGCTACGGCCTGGCGCCCTCGGCCAGGGGCTTCGGCTTCGCGAGCCGGGCGGTCCGGCTGTTGGCGCAGTGGGGCCTGGAGCAACCGTCCCTCTCGGCGATCATCGCAGAGACCGATACCGGCAATCTGGCGTCGATCCGAGTCCTGGAGGCATGCGGCTTCGTCCGATTGGCAGGCGGCACGGATCGCATCCGCTACCGATTGCAGCGAAAACGCGGCTAGACGCTCGCGCCGGCGTATCGTGTGACTAAGGCGATGGATCCCGCCTGAGCCGCTCGGCGGTTCGAACCGCCGATCTGGCTGATGGCTTCCTACCGAACCCCTCGTGGGTAGGTAGAGCGACGCCCGGCACCTGCCCACATTGCAGTGAAGGAAAGGTGCCATGTCGTTCACCATCGATTCCCTGTCCGCCCTCGAGATCCTCGATTCCCGCAGCCGTCCGACGATCTCGGTCACTCTCAGGCTCGCCGATGGCTCGGTGGGCAATGCTCAGGTTCCCTCCGGTGCATCCACCGGCAGCCGGGAGGCCGTCGAACTGCGCGACGGCGACAAATCCCGTTTCAACGGCCTCGGCACGCTGAAGGCCGTCGGCAACGTCGAAGGACCCATCGCCTCGGCGGTCGCGCACCGCAGCTTCGAATCGCTCGAAGAGCTCGACAAGACACTGATCGAGCTCGACGGCACCCCAAATAAGGGCAAGCTGGGTGCCAACGCGATCTTGGGCACCTCGATGGCCTTCGCCCGCGCCGCGGCGGCCAGCGAGGGGGCCGAACTCTTCGAATGGCTGCCCGGTATCGCGACCCAGCCCAAACGCATGCCGGTGCCCTGCTTCAACGTGCTGAACGGTGGCGTGCATGCGGCCAATCCGCTCGATTTCCAGGAGTTCATGATCTGCCCGCTCGGGGCGGGCTCGATGGCCGAGGCGGTGCGTGCCGGTTCGACGGTCTATCTGGCGTTGAAGAAGCGGCTCGCCGATCTGGGACATCCGACCGGGCTGGGCGACGAGGGCGGTTTCGCCCCGGCGCTGGCCGAACCCGAAGAGGTGCTCAGCGTCATCGTCCAGGCCATTGCCGATGCGGGATTCGAGCCCGGGGCTTCGGGTATCGCGATCGCGCTCGACCCGGCGTCCTCGGAGTTCCGTCAGCCGAACGGCAGCTACCGGGTCAACGGTGCCCTGCTCAGCAGCGACGAGATGATCGCCCGCTACGAGAAGATGATCGCCGACTACCCGGTCTGGTCACTCGAGGACGGCCTGGGCGAAGGCGATCACGACGGCTGGCAGCGCCTGACCGCCGAACTCGGCGACCGGCTGCAGTTGGTCGGCGACGACAATTTCTGCACCAACCCGGGGATCATCCGCGATGCCATCGCCGACGGCATCGCCAACGCGGCGCTGATCAAGCTCAACCAGATCGGCACGGTGACCGAGACCATTGAGGCCATGCGGATCTGCGCGGACGCCGGCTACGGCCAGATGGTCTCGCACCGCTCCGGTGAGACCCCCGATACCTTCATCGCCGACCTTGCGGTGGCCACCGGCTGCGGCCAGATCAAGACGGGGGCACCGGCTCGCGGCGAGCGCGTCGCCAAATACAACCGGCTGATGGAAATCGCAGCTGCCCACCCGGAATTCCCGTACGGGCGCAGCTGAGACTCCCGCTAGCCGCAACAGCTGCCGGAATGCCGGGCCCCCTGGACAGCAGCTGCCGGAATGCCGGGCCCCCTGGACAACAGCTGCCGGAAAGCACAGCGGCTGCCGAAATATACGCACATTTCGGCAGCCGCTGGCAATTTCGGTAGCTGCTGTGGGCCGGCCCGCGGATTCAGATCTGGAGTGTGCCACCCATCAGCATGGTGCGGTTGGGCGGCAGATGGAAGGCCTCGCCGCGCGGAGTGGCGTTGCGTGCCAGCCAGATGTACAGGTGCTTGCGCCAAGGGTTCATCGGAGCATCCCCGCCGGGGGTCAACGTCATCACGGACGCGAAGTAGCGGATCTCGTCCGGATTGATCTTCAGCTGTGGGCATTGCCTGCCGATCGCGGCGATCGCCCCCGGTATGTCGCGGGTCTCCTGGAAGCCGAAGGTGATCGTCAGGTGGTAGAGACCCGAGTAGTGCTCGGGCAACTCGTCGATGCGGAAGCGGTCGGCGTCGGCGACCCGGGGAATCGAGGCGGTCTTCATCCGGACGATGTAGACGCGCTCATGCAGCGCCCGGTTGAACCGCACATTCTCCTTGAGCGCTAGCGGCGCGGTCTTGGGATTTGCGTGTAGGTAGACGGCTTCCCCGACAACCCGCGTGGTCACGACGGCCCTGACACGGGTCAGGAAGTCCGTCAGTGGGCCCTCGATCTCGCCCCGGCGGCGAAGCACGTAACGGTTGCCGGTCATCCAGGTGGCCATCACCGTGACGAGGATCAGTGCGACGGTCAACGGCAGCCAGCCGCCATGCACGATCTTGGTCATGTTTGCCGCCAAGAAGAGCAGCTCCAAAGCGGCCACCGGGACGATCCGCAGCAGCACCCGCCACATCGGCCAATGCCAGATACGGATCGCCATCAAGGTCAGCAGACCGGTGGTGGTCACCAGCATGCCGGTGACCGACAGCCCATACGCGCTGGCCAACGCATTCGACGAACGGAATCCGAACATCAAAGCCACGACCCCGGCGAAGAGCATCCAGTTGACCGCCGGAAGGTAGATCTGACCGTACTCCTTGTTGGAGGTATGCAGCGCACGCAGGTTTGGCAGCAGGCCCAGGCGTGTCGCCTGGTGAGCCATCGAATAGGCCCCCGAGATGACGGCCTGCGACGCGATCACGGTGGCCGCAGTCGCCAGCACCACCAGCGGAATACGAGCCCATTCGGGTGCCAGGTGGAAGAACGGGTTGTCTATGGTTCGTGGATTGTCCATGATCATCGCGCCCTGGCCCATGTAGTTGAGCAGCAGGCTGACCAGCACCAGGCCGAACCAGGCCCTGCGGATCGGCCCGGCACCGAAATGCCCCATGTCGGCGTACAATGCCTCCGCCCCGGTGATGGTCAACACGACCGCAGTCATGGCCACGAAGGCGATGCCCGGGCGCGCGATCCAAAACTGCGCCGCATAGGTCGGCGACAGCGCCAGCAGTATCGCCGGATGCCGCACGATCTGCGGAACGCCCAGAATCGCGAGACTGACGAACCAGACGATCATCACCGGACCGAACGCCCGTCCGACCTTGCCGGTACCGAAACGCTGAACCATGAACAAGATGGTCAGCACGATCAGCGAGCCCGGTAGCACGACGCCCTCCAGGCCCGGCCTTGCGACCTGGAGCCCCTCCATGGCCGACATCACCGAGATGGCGGGGGTGATCAACGAGTCGCCGAAGAAGAGTGCGGCGCCGACCATCCCGATCACCAGGATCGTGCTGCGTAGCTTGACTCCACTCAGCCTGCCGCGCAGCAGCGCGGTCAGCGCGAGGATGCCGCCTTCGCCGTCATTGTCGGCTCTCATCACGAGAACGACGTACTTGAGGGTGACGACGATGATCAACGACCAGACGACCAGCGAAATGATGCCATAGACGTCGAGTTGAGTGACCTTCACTTCGTTGTGGTTGACGCTGAACGCTGTCTGCAGGGAGTAGAGCGGACTGGTTCCGATGTCGCCGAAGACGACACCAAGTGCTCCGACTACCGGAGTTGCGGCGAGTCGCCGGGTTCGGGAATCGGGTGCCGGACCAGCGCTATTGGGTTCTTCGTTAGGTTCTTCGCCTACCTTGGGGAGAGCCCCAGAGATATTCACTCGCGCTATGCTGCCACTGCGTGGGCGCGGTGTCGAGGAATCCCGGCAACGAATTTGATTCAGCGCTTGATCACGGGCTTTGGGTACCCTTCAATGGTGAGGCAGACGACCAAGAGCTACTACGCATTGGGCACCCGCATCACCCTGACAGCCAAGCATCCGGACCCGGGCGGGCAACTGGCGCGTGCCATCGGGATCATAGGTCGCTACGAGGCGCTGCTCAGCGCAAATCTCGCGTCCTCAGAGGTCTCCCGGGTCAACCAGTCCGCGGGGATCGAACCGGTCGAGGTAGCTCCGGCAGCTTACGGTCTGATCCGGGAAGCCGTCCTGGTGAGCCGGAGCGGGAAGGGCTTCAATGCGGCGATCGGGCCTCTCGTCCAGCTCTGGCGGATCGGCTTCGACGATGCGCGGCGGCCATCATCCAAAGCTATCGAGACCTGTCTGGGGCTGAGCGATCCGAATCGTATCGTCTTCGATGACGACAAGCGGTCGGTCTTCCTGGAACGCCCCGGCATGCGGCTCGATCTCGGGGCGATAGCCAAGGGCTTCATCGCGGACGCCATCAAGCAGGCCTGGGCGGACGCTGGGGTCGAGCGGGGTGTCATCGATCTGGGCGGCAACATCGCGACACTCGGGCAGGGCCCGCGTCCGGACGGACGCTGGCGGATCGGGGTCCAGACCCCCTTCGCTGAACGCGGACGCCCGCTCGGCGTGCTGACGCTTCCGGCATGCTCGGCGGTGACCTCCGGTGTCTACGAGAGAGTCCTGCAGGCTCGGGGAGGTGACTGGCACCACATCCTCGATCCCCGGACCGGTTATCCGCTGCGAACCGATCTGCTCGGGGTCACCGCGATCACCGCGCTGTCGACGACTGCGGAGATCTGGTCGACAATCGGCTTCTGCAACGGGCCACAGGCGACCCTGCAGATGGTGCCAGCTGGCCTGCGCGTCGGATTCGTCTTCGTCTTCGACCACCAGACTGTTCGACTCTGCCCCGGTGAGCTAGCAGCCGACTTCACGCTGATCGACGATGGCTACCAGGTCACCCAGAGTCAGGCTTTGGGTTAAGCCTGCAGCCAGCCCCTCTGCAGGGCTTGGGCATAGCGCACGAACTCCGCAAAGCACTCCTCAAGATCCGCGATGGACGACAGGTCGGTCAGCTCACCTGCGCTATCGATCGCTTGCTGCACGTTGCCCAGCAGGAATTCCTTGCCCGGCAACACATTCGCCTGTATCTCGGGCGAGGCGAGAATCTGCCGCAGATGCAACTGCGCGCGGGCCGAACCGAGCGGGCCATAGGAGCCCCCGACGATCAGCACCGGCTTGTCTTTCAGCGAATTCAGCTGATACGAGAGCCATTCCAGGACGCTCTTCAGTGCCGCTGGAATCGAGTGATCGTACTCGGGACAGCTGATGATCACGCCATCGGCGCCCTCGATCTTGCGGGCAAAGGCCAGCACATCGTCCTGCTCGCTGGTGACCAGATCCTCATTGAAGGCAGGCAGCCCCGCGATCTCCAGCACTTCGATCTCGGCAACGCCGGCGAAATGCTTGCGCATCCAGTGCAACAAGAACCGGTTGTACGACAGCTCCGCGTTCGTGCCGACGATGGCGACGAGCTTCATCGTGTCCTCCCTGTTGCCCGCACCGACATCACTGCCGACCCGGAACCTGGCTGAGGGCGTCCTTCACAGCCTGGATGAGCGCCTTGCTCGACACCGAGGCTCCGGAGATCGCGTCCACATCGAAGGTGTTGCGGGCGATCATCTGCTGTGGCAGTTTCTTCAGTGCATCGCCGGCCACCTCAGTGGTCTCCGACTGCTTGACGATCTCGATATCGGTGATCGCGCCCGCATCATCGGTGGTGACCCGGACGGCCATCTCTGATCCGATGCCGGCTTGGCTTCGTCCGAGGTACTGATTCGGGCCGAGGACGATCTCGGCGTCGCTGCTCAGATCGCTCGCGAACGTGCGCCCCGCCCGGCTGCCGGTCGCGGATGCATCGCCCGATTGCCCCGCCTGCATCGCCAGCGCAGGTTGCGGCTTCCGCGTTGCGGCATTCTCGCCGGCGATCTTGCCGAAGATCAGGCACTCGGCGATGTTCTGACCACCCTGGTACTGCCCGGCGCAGACACCGCCGAGTTCCCCTGCGCCGTAGAGGTGCGGAATCGGCTGACCCGCCGGATCGACGATCTCGGCCCGCGAATTGCGGCGCGGCCCGCCCTGGGTGTTCAACATGGCATGTTGCAGGGCGGTGGCGTAGTAAGGGCCACTACCGAAGGCACGCAAAGTAGCCGGCTCGCGGCCGTACTCGTAGTCGGTCCCCTGGGCGGCGAAGAAGTTGAACCGGTCCACGGTCTTGACCACGATCTGGGGATCGGCGTCAATGAGCTTCGCCAACGCCTCGAGCGAGTCCGCCTTGACGGCATTGCTCAGGGTGCCCGCGAGATCGCCGGCGCCCAGTTCGTCGTACTTCGCCTGATCGAAGACCAGATGCGGATGCACCTGTGCCGCGGGAACCCGCCAAACGCCGTGATGGTAGATGTGGCCGTGCCGGTTCGGCTCGTCCTCTTTGAAGTAGCGGCTGCCGTCATCGCCCACCGTCATGATGCTGCCCTGCGAGAATCCCTCGAGATCGAAGAGCGGCAGCGCACCCCGCTCCCCCTCGCCGACCGCAAACGTCAGACCATGCTGCAGGCCGAGGGACTCATAGTTCGCCATATGCCACAGATCGGCACCGGCCTCGACGGCCAGATCGATGCCGTCGCCCTTGTTGTACATGCCGCCGACCGGGGCCACCCGCGGCACTCCCAGATAGTCCTGGACCTTGCGTTTGTTGTTCTCGAAGCCTCCGGTGGCCAGCACCACGCCATTGAGAGCCCGGATACTGCGCAGCACATGCTCGCGTTCGATCTGGACGCCGGCTATCGTGCGTCCATCGCCTGCCTTGATCAGATGACGAGCGGGTGAGCGGTACCAAACGTCGATGGCCTCGGAGCGATCCACCACGTTGCTGTGCAGGATCTTCCACAACGCGCCGTCCAGGATGCCCTCGTGGACGAGGATCATATCGACGGTCTCACTGCCGGGGAATTCCGGATACTCCGGTGCCATGCCGCCGAGGTGTGCACCGAATGTCTTCTTGGCGCTGACCGACTCGACGCCGAGATAGTCGCGGAAATAGCGCTTCATGTTCGCCATTCCCTCGACATAGGTGTCGACGATCTCCGGATCAAGCTCCATCGGCGCGGTCTGGGCAAGGTAATACTTGCGCATCGCGTCCTCGTCGTCGGCGGAACAGACGAGTTGCCCGCAAACCCGGGTATTGCCGCCCTCGTGGCCTTCTGGTGCCGAATCGACCAGCAGTACCTTGGCTCCGGAATCTGCCGCGAAACGGGCGGCGGTGGCGCCCGCACCCCCGAAGCCCAACACGATTACGTCATAGGTGGCATCCCAGTGGACAGAATCCGAAAGCACCATCTCTGAATCTCCTTTGACCATTGATGTGGACGCTGACTGGCTACTGCGCGCGAAGTCAACGAAATCTGCAAAGCATTGCTCGAGGAAGTCGATCGTCGCTTGATCGGTCAACCGGCCCTGATCGTCGAAGGCCGTCTTCACATTTCCCAGCAGGAACTCGCTGCCCGGCAGCACCCGTGCGCCCACCCCGGGGGAATCCAGTATCTGACGAAGATGAATCTGAGCGCGAGACGAGCCCTGCGGATGATATGAGGCCCCCACGATCATGACCGGTTTGCCATTGAGCGGATGGACCCGGTAAGACAACCATTCCAGCACGCTCTTGAGTGCCGACGGCACCGAATGATTGTGCTCGGGACAACCGACGATCACGCCGTCGGCTTCGGCGATCGCCCGGCCGAGAGCTTTCGCGGCAGGGGGGTCGTCGTCCGGGACATTCTCATTGAACATGGGAATGTCCTTGATTTCGCAGACGTCAATGTCTGCGGCATCAGCAAAATGTGCCTTCATGAACTCAAGAAGAAGGCGGTTGTACGAGAAACCAGCATTCGTCCCTACGATAGCGACGAGCTTCACTTTCGTCACCTCCATTGGTGCATGCGCTCTGAATCAGTCTAGTGCGTCGCACGCCGATCGGTGACGACGCTGCGGCACTGCGCAGGCACTGCATGGTAGCTTGTGGTTCGACCGTCCTGGCTTCACGCGCGCGAGCCACCTGCGGCATCCGCGCCGCAGCCAGCCTGGAGGAAGGGCCGAAGCCATGAGCACCTGGGTCGTCGTTGTCGTTGCCGTCCCGCTACTCGGCCTGGTCATGGGTTTCAGCCCGACTCTCTATGGCATCTGCTTCCTCTACCTGGTCAAGGGGGCGCCCGGTCGCAGAGCGGTAGTCTGGGTGAGCGCCGGACTGGCACTCGGCTGCACGCTGCTTTTCGGGCTATACCAGTTCGCCGATGCGTCGGTCATCTCGACTTACCTGACATCGCACGTTCGCCAGTTCGTGGTGCAACGCTACGTCGATCTCGCAGCGGGCGTGCTGCTGCTGGCCTCGGCTGCGCTACTGGCCGCCCGAAGTCACAAGGACCGAACAAGCAAAGTCAACATCCCATCCTCCGGCGACGGTGAGGCCGCTGCGGACAAGTCCTCCCGCGACCACGATGACTGTTCCCCCAGGACGGCCGCGGCGCTGGGATTCACGAACGCGTACTTCGGTTCGTCCGGATTCGCGACGATGTACATCGTCGCCCGAGTGATCTCGACCGTCAGCCCTCACCCGCTCGTACACGGCCTGGTCTACCTGGCATTCATCCCGACTCTGGTTGGCCCGTATCTGCTACTGGCCTGGGGCTGGGCCCGCTGGCCGGGCATGGCAACGTCGCTCACCCAGATCTATGACAGGATCGTTCACCGCGATTACCACAAGCCGTTGGTGGTCGGTCTGCTGATCGCCGGACTGATCTTCCTTGTGCTAGGCGTGCGGGGCATGATCATTCATCGCTAGGGCCTGTTCGGGGTCATCTCCGCGACTGCATAATTGGACGAAGGATCGCACCCACCGCGGGTTTGCGACGGAGAGGTCGCCATGCCAGCCCATACCCGCTTGTCCGTCCGGATTTCCACGGCCCTGCTGGCTGCCACCGCGCTGGTCCTCAGCGGCTGCACCACTGCAGGGAACGCTGAAGGCAAGGAAGCACTTCAAGCGGAGATCAACGAGGTAACATCCGATCCACGGCTGGCAGCAGGCACCTGGAGCATCCTCGCAATCGATGCCTCGAATGGGGATATCGTCTACGAGTCGAACCCGGATGCGCCGCTGGTGCCCGGCTCGATCGCCAAGACATTCACCACCGGAACCGCGCTCGCCCAACTCGGCCCCGACTCCCGCGTCACCACGACCGTACAGGGCCTGGGTGAGCTGACAGCGGGGGTGCTGAACGGAGATCTGGTGCTGGTGGGTGCGGGTGATTTCAGCTTCGGTCTGCGCGAGCAGTCCGATGGCTCGCTCGAATACACCGGTTTCGACCACAACGAAGCCAACACAGGCCTGCTGCCCGTCCAACTGACCTCAGGCGATCCACTGGGTGGGCTGAAGGACCTCGCACGGCAGCTGCAGCAAGCTGGTATCACCCAGGTCACCGGAGATGTGATCGTCGACAACCGCCTCTTCGAGGCCCAGACCAGCTGGCCTGATGGCCGGATCGACAGCATCTGGGTCAACGAAAACACCTTTGACGTGGTGCTGACCCCTGGCACGCCAGGGCAGCCGCCCGCTGTCGAGGTACGCCCGGCGCTGAAGGGCGTCACCGTGCAGAACGATGCAAGCACGGTCGCCGGCAGCGAGGTGGAGATCGACGTCACCGATCAGGGCGGCGGACGGCTGCTGGTCAGCGGCCAGATCGGGGCCGAGGCCGGCCAGACGATCCGAATGGCGCAGGTCAGCGATCCCGTCGGCTTCGCCCGGATGGCTTTCACCGAGGTGCTCGCAGAGACCGGCATCACCGTCGACGGCGCTGCCGAGACAAATCCAGCAGAGCGGCTACCCGCGCAGTACCCCGAGAGCCCACTGGCCGCCCGGGAGTCTGCCACGTTGGCTGAACGCGTGAGGGTCATCCAGAAGATCAGTTTCAATCGCGGAGCCGACCTGACGGCTTGTCTGATCGCCGTTCGGGCTGGTTCCACCGAGTGCCAGGACGGTCTTCCGGTCATCCTCGACACGATCGAAGGGCTCGGCACCCCGCCGGGCTCGGTCTATCTGTTCGATGCCGCCGGCAGCATCGACTACGACCGGATCAGTGCCGCCGGGCAGGTCGGGTTCCTGCGCGGTGCCCTCGACACCGACTGGGGCCAGTATCTCTACGATGCGATGCCGATCTCGGGAGTCGACGGTTCGCTGGCGTCATTGGGGAAGGGCACCGCATCAGAAGGAATGATCCATGCCAAGACCGGTAGCCGCCTGGTGGGCTATCCGGCGCGGAACACCCTCTTCTACGCGGCACAGGCCTATTCGGGATATCTGACCGCTGCTTCGGGACGCGAACTGGTCTTCACCGTCATCTTCAACTCGACCACCGCGGATTCCATCGATGAGGTGCTCGAAACCGGCGCGCGGATCGGCGATGTCGCGCTCGCGCTCCAGCAACACGGCTGAGGAGCCTCCGCGGCCCTGAGACAAAGCGGCGGCGGCCCCCATCCGGGAGCCGCCGCCGCGATCGCTCAATGAAACCGATCAGCTGGCCTCCGCACCGCCGCTGAGCTCGGCAAACGAGACATCATGCAGCGTCTGCTTCGGAGTACCGACGAATGTGAACGCATCTGTCGACTTCTCGTCGGCACCCGGAACCGCGTCCACCACCACGATCGACCCGGCGGTCAGACCGCCGAAGAGGATCTGCTCGGCGATCGGGTCCTCGATATCGCGCTGCAACGCACGGCGTAGCGGACGAGCACCGAGCACCGGATCGAAGCCGCGCTTGGCGATCAGTTCTCGGGCGGCCGGGGTCAGCTCGATACCCATGTCGCGATCGGCGAGCCGGGTCTCGACCTGAGCGACCAGCAGATCGACGATGTGCTGGATGTCGTCCAGGCTGAGCTGACGGAAGACAATCGTCTCGTCGACACGGTTGAGGAACTCGGGACGGAAGTGCTGCTTCAGTTCTTCGTTCACCTTCGCCTTCATCGTCTCGTAGCTGCTCACCTCATCGCCTACCCGCGAGAAGCCGAGGTTGACACCCTTCGAGATATCGCGGCTGCCGAGGTTGGTGGTCATCACGATGACGGTGTTCTTGAAGTCGACGACCCTGCCCTGCGCGTCGGTCAGGCGACCTTCGTCCAGGATCTGCAGGAGCGAGTTGAAGATATCCGGATGCGCCTTCTCGATCTCGTCGAAGAGGATCACACTGAACGGCTTGCGGCGAACCTTTTCGGTCAGCTGCCCGCCCTCTTCGTAACCGACATAGCCAGGAGGCGAACCGAACATCCGCGACGCGGTGTGCTTCTCGGAGTATTCGCTCATGTCCAGGGTGATCAGCGCGTCCTCATCTCCGAAGAGGAACTCCGCCAACGCCTTGGTCAGTTCGGTCTTCCCGACACCGGATGGGCCGGCGAAGATGAACGAACCACTCGGCCGCTTGGGATCCTTCAGGCCGGCGCGGGTACGGCGGATCGACCGGGACAGTGCCTTGACCGCCTCGGCCTGACCGACGTAACGCTTGCCGATCTCGGATTCCATCCGCAGCAGGCGGCTGGACTCCTCCTCGGTGAGCCGGGCGACCGGCACACCGGTGGAGCTGGCCAGCACCTGAGCGATCTCCTCCTCGCCGATGACCGCCGGCGAGTCGGAATCTCCGTCCTTCCAGGCCTTCTCACGCTCACGGCGGGCGGCCAGCAGGTTCTTCTCGTCGTCGCGCAGCCGCGCGGCACCCTCGAAGTCCTGGGCGTCGATCGCAGCTTCCTTCTCGATGCGGACGCTGGCGATCCTTTCGTCGAACTCGCGCAGATCCGGCGGCGCGGTGAGGCGCTGGATGCGCATCCGCGCACCGGCCTCATCGATCAGGTCGATGGCCTTGTCAGGAAGGAAACGATCCTGAACATAGCGATCGGCCATGTTGGCTGCGGCAGTCAGCGCCTCGTCGGTGATGGTCACCCGGTGATGCGCCTCGTAGCGGTCGCGCAGGCCCTTGAGAATATCTATCGTCAACGCGATCGAAGGCTCGGCGACCTGGATCGGCTGGAAGCGACGCTCAAGCGCGGCATCCTTCTCGATGTACTTGCGGTACTCCTCAAGGGTGGTCGCGCCAATGGTCTGCAACTCGCCACGGGCCAGCATCGGCTTCAGGATGGACGCGGCATCGATCGCACCTTCGGCGGCACCCGCACCCACCAGGGTGTGGATCTCGTCGATGAACAGCATGATGTCGCCGCGGCTCTTGATTTCCTTCAGCACCTTCTTCAGGCGCTCCTCGAAATCGCCACGGTAGCGCGAGCCAGCCACCAAAGCACCCAGATCGAGGGTGTAGATCTGCTTGTCGCGCAGGGTTTCGGGGACATCTCCGCGGACGATGCGCTGGGCCAGGCCCTCGACGATGGCGGTCTTGCCGACGCCGGGCTCGCCGATCAGCACCGGATTGTTCTTGGTGCGCCGGCTCAGCACGGTCATCACGC
>NZ_JAVTWX010000153.1:0-3896 GCF_032229645.1 Brooklawnia sp. | reverse complement strand
TGCTGAACAACGGGTTGTCCGACACGTGATGGCCGTGCGCGGCCAGGTGCAGCAGGTCGACGGTGCCGGACATCGCGCCCACCGCGTCTGCAGTGGCCTCGGTGCCGGTGAGCACCTGGGCTTGCGACCAGTGGGCGGACGCGGCAGCCACCTCGTCAGCCGAGCGCGGCAGCCGGGGGCCTGCGGCGAAGCCCGAGGTGGCGAACTCGTGCGGCTTCGCCCTCGCCGTCACCCACGCGGACGCACTGCGCGGAATGGTCACCGATCGGCCGGAGAGCGTTGGCATCAGGGTCCAGGGCAGACCCGAGAACGCGCCGAGCGGGTTGATCACCACCCGGCGGGTGCGCAGTCGCCGGCGCACCACACCCAGAATCAAATCGTCGAGTACGCTCAACCGCTCCCGCAGGGATTCGACCACCGAGTCGGCGATCATCGGCGGCAGGTCGGCGGCGGCGAGGTCGAGGTCGGCCGGCAGGCCGCCCACCTGGGCGAGCACCTCGTCCGTCGAGCAGACCCGCATCAGCCTGCTCGAGGTGGCCGTCACCAGCAGCGCAAAAGCGTCAGGCCCCACGCTGAAGAATGCGATCAGGGTGGCGTCGCAGTCGGCCAGTTCGCGCTGCAGCTGGCCCACCGTGACCAGATCGTGCAACTCGGCGGCACCTTCGCCCATCCACGACTGCTCACGGACGATGCGAAGCAGCTGGTCGCGCTCGTGCAGCTCGTCGGCGCTCGGCTCGTCTTGACTGAGTGCGCGCAGCCGGGTGAGTCGCTCTGCCAGTTCAGGGTTCGCCGGCGGACGCAGGGGGTTCAGCCGGCCGGTCAGGGCGCCCGTGCGTTCGATCCACTGATGCACCACGCCTGGACGTCCGGTGGCCACCGCCAGTCGTAGCCCGCGTTCGAGCAGCGGCTGGGCGTGGCTCGCCGCCGACGTTTGAAGGTCGAGGCTGCCGAAGGTGGCCTGCCAGGCGGCGAGTTGATCGAGCGCATCTCGGATCACCCGCAAGGCGCGACTGGAGTGGCCCGCCGCTTCGGCCTCGGCGGCTCGCAGGTCGGCGGCGATCAAGCGCAGCGGCAGTGGGGTGTCCGGTGGCAGCCGCAGTTCGCCTGCCGTGCGGCTGTAGCCGGTCAGCAGCACCTGCAAGGTCAGCGCGTCTCGACGCATCTGAAGCTTGCGGCACTCATTCAGCAGATTCTCGGCCTCAACGGGGTCGGCCGTACCCATACTCAGTTCGCACGCCACCCTCAGCGCCTTGCCGCGTAGCGCTTGGCGGGGGGCACCGGCTCGACGAAAACGGCTGGTGGCAGAACGAGCCAATCGAGCCGCGGTGCTCGTGTCATGCCAGGCCAGCAACTGTGCCAACGTCAGCTCGGCCCCAGCCTGACGCAGCCGCTGCCGTCGCGCACCGAACTGGCTCGCCGCGCGACGCAGCAGTCGCAGTGCCTCGTCTTGTCGGCCCGCAGCTACCAGCGCCTCAGCCATGTCTTGATCAGAAACCGGCAGCAACGACGGCGACTCCACGGCGAGTGTGGCTGCCGATTCGCTCATCAGGCGAAGGGCACGAACCAGGTCACCGGCGAGCATGTAGGCGTACCCCAGGTTGCCGACCGCTTTGGCTTCGCCGATCGTGTGCCCGATCCTTCGGAACTGGTTCATGGCCACGGTGAAGTCAGCGATCGCCAACTGAATCTGCGATTGATCGAGAAAGATGTTGCCGCGGTTTATGCCGATTCTGGCCAACTCGGCGGGCTCGTCCAACAGTTTGGGCTCGGCCTGGGCGTAGTCGGCGAGAGCGCCTCGCGCATCGCCCAGCCGAATGCGAATGAGTCCTCGCTGCGACAGCAGCATGCCCTGCTCGCGTTCGCTCAGCACCGCAGACTCGGCGATCGTCTGCGAGAGCAGGTTCAAACCCTCTGCGGCGTCGCCCAGTTCGGTGTAGGTGTAACTGAGGCCACGCTTGAGGGCAGCGACCAGTGACGCGTCATCGGTTCGGGTCAGGGCCAGCAAAAAGAGGCTACGGGCGTGCCGGAAGCGGCCTCCGCTATTTGCCCGTACTGCCCGTTCATGCAGTTCCGCGGCAGTCAGCACCCCGACATGGTGACACGACCCACAACAACGCGCACACGCTCACGCCGTGCGCCGGCCCTCGCCCGGGGTCACAACTCACTGTTGGCTTTGATCGCCACCCAGCCACGCTTCACAGCGGTCGACTTGGCAGTGGCTTCGTCGCCGGGCATGTCGATGAGGAGCGTTTGAGCGATCCGCCCCGCCAGTACGGGTGCCGCGAACGATGTGCCGCTCCAGGCTCCGAAGCCCGAACTGAAGTTGTCGGGGTCGAGCGATTCTCGCGTGCGCCCCTGATAGATGACGCGGGCAGATGGCAGCAGCCCCCCGTTCCACGACGGCAGCGTGCTGATCAACGACACTCCGGGCGCCCAGGCGCGCACCCAAGGGCCGGTGTTCGAGAAGAGTGCGTCGGTTCCGTTGGGGTTGAGGGCGCCGACGCTCACGACAGGCAACGTGGTTGAACTCACGGGCAGCGCAATGGCAGGCGTTGGGTCGGTTTGCCAGGGCGCAAGGGCCGCAGGAAACTGCGGGCGGGCGGTCGAGTCGTTACCGGCCGAGACCACCACGATCACTCCAAGCGCTCCGAGCGCAGCCAGCAGTAGGCGTGCGGTCTCGACGGCCTCAGAATCTTCGACGGTCTCGTGGTAGTAGCCCATCGAGAGTGAAAGTACGTCGATGCGTCGTCCGCGCGGATCGCCTCGGTGGTAGGCCTGAACGAGCTTGACGATCTGCGAGATCGCACGCTCCCAGTCAGACTCCGCAACCGGGCCCTGCGACCCCACCAGCCTCCAACTCAGGATGGTGGCGTCAGGGCACCCTTGATGGACCAATCCTGCGATGAACGTGCCGTGCCCGGCGTACGGATCGAGCGCACCATCGAGTGGTCCGGCGAGATCGCCGTTCTCTTCGGGGTCGGTCTGCACGTCGGTCCACCCGATGGGCCCGTCCATCTCAACGGACTCGTCGACCACGTCTGTCAGCCACGGGTGCCTGGTGTCACACCCCGAGTCGAGAATGGCGACCACCGGCCGCAGCCGCTTCAGTTGCCGCATTTGGTCGTCTGTGTGGCGATACGGCCGCGGGCCCACGTAGTTGACCGGGCTTCGCCCATCGCCCAGCAGAATCGTGTTGGGTTCGAAGTGCGGCCTCGGGTTGGGTTCGAAGTGGGGCCTCGGGTTGGGTTCGAAGTGCGGGTTCGGCTCGAAGTGCGGGTTCGGTTCGAAGTGCGGGTTGGGCTCGAAGTGCGGATTGGGATCAAGAGAGGCCGAGCTGAACACGCCGTGGTCGAGCCCGACGCCCTCGACCGCCGCGCGATCGATGGCACGCGCCAACTGCAGCAGAATCCAGGCATCGGGAGCGCTCGCGGCTCCACCTTCGGTGACCTCGATGAGCAGCCTCGTGCGACCCAGCGTTATCTCGTTTTGCGGGTTTCGCGGATCAGGGATCGTCAGCTCCCAGGCCTGAAAGTCCGGATCGTCAACCACATGCCAGCCCTTACCTGCACCAGCTTGGTCGAGAACCTTCTTGATCGATTCCAACCTCGAGGTGGGTGCCAGCAACCGGTCACTGACATACACGGTCGCACGGGGGGTGACGCCCTTGATCTTCATGGCCGAACTGGGGTCGAGAATGCGTCCGCCGACCATGTCGACCAAGTCGCGGGGAGGAGCGACAGGGTCGCGATCCATCGGGTCGCGCCGCGGTCGAGGCGCAACGGCCGGCTTGTCGGTGTCGGGCTTCTCGTAGTCGCTCATCAGTCGGCGTCCTCTGGGTAGGAGTGAACTCAGATCTCGAACAGGGTGGTGCGAAAGGCGGGGTCGCTGCCGGCGGC
>NZ_JAVTWX010000152.1:0-23796 GCF_032229645.1 Brooklawnia sp. | reverse complement strand
CATCCAGTCCGTATCTGCGTCAGCACGCCGGCAATCCCATCGACTGGTGGGCTTGGGGCCCGGAGCCCTTCGCCGAGGCCAGGCGCCGTGACGTGCCGGTTTTCGTGAGCATCGGGTACTCGTCATGTCATTGGTGTCATGTGATGGCCGCCGAGACCTTCAGCGATCCTGCGGTCGCCGCGCTGGTCAACGGGTCATTTGTCGCCATCAAGGTAGATCGCGAGGAGCACCCCGATGTCGATCAGGCATTCATGCGCGCGACCCAATCGCTGACCGGCCAAGGCGGCTGGCCGAACAGCGTCTTCTGCACGCCCGATGGCCGGCCCTTCTTTGCGGGCACCTACTTCCCGCCTGAGCCCGGCTTCGGGTTGCCATCGTTCACGCAGTTGATCGAGGCCCTCGCCGAAGCCTGGCGCGACCGTCGTCCGGAGGTCATCGACTCGGCTCGCCTGATTACGTCCAGGTTGGTCTCCCTCGATCGTCCATCACTTCTGGGTACCCCCGACGCCGCCCTCATACCCGAGACGTTGACCGAACTCGTACTTGCCGATGTCGACCGCGAGCATGGCGGTTTCGGCACGGCACCGAAATTCCCCCAGGCGCCGGTCCTGGATGCGCTGTTCGTGCGAACCGATCAGGTGGCCAATGACGCGGCGCTATTCGCGCTGGAAGCGATGTTGCGTGGTGGGATCCACGACCAGGTCGGTGGCGGCTTTCACCGCTATGCGGTCGACGACGGCTGGGAAGTACCGCATTTCGAGAAGATGCTCTACGACAATGCTTTGCTATTGGGAACCTATACCCGTGGCTGGCTACGCGCGGTCCCCGACGATGGGACCGAGCAGCGAGAGCTCTTCGAGAGCGTCGCGCGCGGCATCGTGGGGTTCCTCGAAGACGAGTTGCGGCTCGAAGGCGGGGCTTTCGCGTCCAGCCTGGACGCCGACTCCCGAACCGGCTCCGAGGAGCGGGCTGAAGGGGCCTACTACCTGTGGAGTCCACAGCTGTTTGACGAGTATCTCGGCAAGGATTCCCGTTTCGCGCAGGGCGTCTTCCACGTCACCTACGAGGGCAACCTGCCGGCCGGTGCGCATGCGCCCACCGACGGTAGCGGAATGTCGACTCTGCAATTCCATGGTCTGCCACACCCCGGCAGGGTGGCAAATATCAGGGCCGTGCTGAAGGCGATCCGGCAGCGTCGTCCGCATCCGTCGCGCGATGACAAGGTCGTGACCGCCTGGAATGGGTTGCTGATCGACTCGCTGGTGCGTGCCGGCATGGTCTTCAGTGAGCCCGGATGGCGTGAGCTTGCCCGGGCCTGCGGTGAGTATCTGTGGGCCAACCATTGGGATGGTGACCGGCAGGTGTTGGCGCGCGCGAGCATCGCGACCGATGACGGCATCATCGTCGGAGCGGACGGGGTTTGCTCCGACTACGCGTGCGCGGCGCTCGGCTTTCTGAGCCTGGCTCAGGCCGGTGATCCTGTCTGGATGGATCCGGCTGTTGGTCTGCTGGAACGTGCGGTTGAGCTGTTCTCTGCGGTCGACGGGGGCTTCTACGAGACGACGGCGCTGCACCCGGGGCTTTTCGAGCGTCCGAAACGGCTCGCCGATGAAGAACTCCCGAGCGCCACCTCGGTCATGGAGGTCGCGCTGCGGTTGGCTGCGAAGCTCACTGGACGCTCGGACCTGCTGACCCGCGCCGATGCCGCGGCCACGTCTTTGCGTCCGCTGCTGGCCGCGTCGCCCCGGTCGAGTGGCTGGGGGCTCGCCAGCCTGTTGGCTCGTTCGGAAACCGAACGTGGCTGGGGGCCTGCCGAGATCGTGATCGTGGACGAGTCGGAGCATCCTGCTGCCTCCCAGATCGCTCAGGCCGCCTGGCGGCTGGCACCGTGGGGCAGCGTCGTGGTCAGCGGCGGATCCGCAACCGAGGGCTTCGGTGAGCTGTTTGCCGATCGTAGGGAGCTGGACGGACAGCCGACGGCCTATGTCTGCCGAGCACGGACCTGCCAGCTGGCGGTCAGCGACTGGTCGCAGTTGCGCGCGCTGCTCTGGGAGACCGAGTAGGCATTCCGGCCGCTGAGAGATTGCGCAATCTCTTAGACCCCGTAGCGGCGTTCGCGCTGCTCGTAATCGCGCAGCGCGCGGTAGAAGTCGACCTTGCGGAAATCGGGCCACAGCGCCTCGCAGAAGTAGAACTCGCTGTGCGCCGACTGCCACATCAGGAAGCCGCTCAGGCGTTGTTCGCCCGAGGTTCGGATGATCAGATCGGGATCGGGCTGGCCTCGGGTGTAGAGATGCTCCGAGATCTGATCGATCTCCAGGCCTTCCGCCAGCTCGCTCAACGTGGTTCCTTTGGCGGCCTCCTCGGCCAGCAATGAGCGGACCGCGTCGGCCAGTTCGTGGCGTCCGCCATAGCTGACTGCGACGTTGACATGCATGCCTCGCCGTGAACGTGTCGCGGCAACGGTCTTGCGCAGCGCGTCGGCGATCTCATCGGGCAGCAGTCTCAGGTCGCCGACCACCATGATGCGGTAGTCACCGACCGCTGCCAGGTCACTGACGAGCTGGACGATGACGTCGAGCAGCGGCATCAACTCGTCGTCCTGGTCGCGGTTCAGGTTCTCGGTCGACAGAACCCACAGCGTCACCACCTGGATCCCGACTTCATCACACCAGGCGACGAACTGCTTGAGCTTGCTTGCGCCGGCCTGATAGCCGGCGGCCAGTGGAAGGTCCGGCGCGTTGGCCCGCGCCCAGCGCCGGTTGCCGTCCGCCAGCACCGCGACGTGCTGGGGGAGCGCATCGGTGTTGAGCTGCTTGCGTAGCCGAGACTCGTAGACGCGGTAGGCCAATTTCTTGAGCTCACGCGGCATGAGGTCGAGCGCCCGGGTGATTCCGGACTGCACGTTGACCATTGCCATGCAGCCAATTTAACCGCGTTTCTATGGTCGCGATTCCCTCGGCCGAAAACCTACGGTACCGTAGGTTACATGGATGTCGCTGCTGTGAAGACCCCGACCTTGGTTGCGCCGCTTGAGGTCAAACCCAGGCTGCGCGGCTGGTTTCATCTCGTCACCACGCCGATCGCACTGGTCGGCGGGCTCATTCTGCTGATTGCAGCAGATACCGTGCCCCTGCGGATCGCCTGTGCGGTGTGGACGCTGACCGCCATCATGCTCTTCGGTAACTCTGCGGCCTACCACCGTGGACAGTGGAGCGAACGGGTCTTAGAGGTTCTGCGGCGTATCGATCACTCGAATATCGCGATCTTCATCGCCGGTACCTATACCCCGCTCGCGGTCGCCTTGCTGAGCGGTGGCTCCCGGGTGACTCTGCTGAGCCTCATCTGGGGCATCGCCGCGCTGGATGTGAGCTTCCGCGTGCTGTGGATGGGCGCCCCGCGCTGGCTCTATGTCGGCCTCTATCTCGTGATGGGCTGGTGCGCTGTCTTCTGGATGCCGCAGATGTGGTCGGCCGGCGGGCCTGCGGCCGTCATCCTGTTGATCGCGGGGGGCCTGTTCTATTCGGCCGGCGCCGTGGTCTACGCACTCAAGCGTCCCAATCCCAACCCGGAGTGGTTCGGCTTCCACGAGATCTTCCACGCCGGGACCGTGCTCGGAGCTGCGTGCCACTGGGCGGCGATACTGATTGCCGTCCGATGACCGACTCGCGGTCGGCCCGCAGCAGCGTGGACCACATGCCGTGATCGAGAACCTCGTGCCTTGGGTGGCATCGAAAAAGTGAACATTTCGCGAACCGAATGCGTGGAGGACTCGCCTCGGCGTGGTCCGGGCATCTAGCGTCGGGGTATGGAGCGAGCTGCTATCAAGACCTATGTCGTCGATACCTCGGTATTACTCAGCGATCCGCATGCCGTCGTGCGTTTTGCCGAGCACGACGTCGTCCTGCCGATCGTGGTGATCACCGAACTCGAGTCGAAGCGCCATCACCCCGATCTGGGCTATTTCGCCCGCAGTGCGTTGCGCTTGCTCGACGATCTGCGGCAGACCGAAGGCCGCCTGGATGAGCCGATCCAGATCAACGCTGACGGTGGGCACCTGCATATCGAACTGAACCACATGAGCCCTGATCTGCTGCCACCCGGGTTCCGTGTGGGCGACAACGACTCGCGGATCCTCGCGGTCGCGCAGAATTATTCCGCCGAGGGCCACGATGTCGTGGTGGTCAGCAAAGACCTGCCGATGCGCGTGAAGGCAGCGGTGATGGGGCTGAAGGCTGAGGAATACCGTAACGAGCAGGTATTGGACTCCGGCTGGACGGGCATGGTGAGTATCGATGTCTCAGCGACCGCTGTGGACGAACTCTACGCTGCGGGCTCGGTCCAGGTGCCGGATGCGGACGAGATCGTCGTCAACTCCGGTGTGCTACTGCGCTCGCCGACCAGCAAGGCGCTCGGCCGCAAACTCGCCGATGGACGCATCGCCGCGGTGCGAACGGATCTGGAAGCCTTCGGGGTACACGGACGAAGCGCTGAGCAACGGGTCGCCTTGGACCTGTTGCTCGACCCCACGGTCGGCATCGTCAGCCTCGGTGGCCGCGCAGGCACCGGAAAATCTGCGATGGCGCTGTGTGCGGGACTCGAGCTCGTCATGGAGCGCCGGGAGTTCTCCAAGGTGATGGTCTTCCGGCCGCTTTTCGCGGTGGGCGGCCAGGAACTCGGCTTCATGCCCGGCAGCCAGGAAGAGAAGATGAATCCGTGGAGCCAGGCGGTCTACGACACGCTCAGCTCGGTGACCAGCAAGTATGTCATCGAAGAACTGCAACAGCGCGAGATGCTCGAGGTGCTGCCGCTCACTCACATTCGCGGGCGGTCGCTGCACGATGCCTTCGTCATCGTGGACGAGGCCCAGTCGCTGGAGCGCAATGTGCTGCTCACGGTGCTGAGCCGTATCGGCCAGAACTCGCGGGTGGTGCTCACCCACGATGTTGCCCAGCGCGACAACCTCCGGGTCGGGCGTCATGACGGTGTCGCCGCAGTTGTGGAACGGCTGAAGGGCAACCCGCTTTTCGCGCATATCACCCTGACCCGCTCGGAGCGTTCCCCGATCGCCGCGCTGGTCACCGAGATGCTCGAGGGGTTCTGAGCGTTTCGGGTCGGGTGTTGTCTCGACGGGCGTTGGGCAGATCAGCTGGACTGCTGGCCGCGGGCGGCGTCGATCTTGGCCTTGGCTCCGTCCAGCCAGTTCTGACAGGTCTTGGCGAGCTGTTCGCCGCGCTCCCACAGCCGCATCGACTCGGCAAGTGGCACTCCGCCGGACTCCAGCTTGGTGACCACCTCGGCGAGCTGTTGGCGAGCCTGTTCGTAGCTCAGTTCGGTTTCGGGTGTGGTCATTTCTCTTCCTCCTGGTAGTCCACTTCGACGACGAGTTGTCCATCGGAGAGATAGAGCAGCAGTTGGTCGCCGGGATCGGTGTCGTTGACCGAGGTCACCGAACCGCCTTCGGCGTCCGCGACGATCGCGTAACCGCGTTCCAAGGTGGCCTTGGGTGACATCGACCGCACTGCGCTGAGCGCGTGCGCCAAGCCGGTGCGTTCGTCCGCAATGCGTTGATCGATGGCGCGCTGCAGCCGGTTGCAGGTGGCATCCAGCCACTCCTGGTGGACGGCGAAACCGCCTGCCGGGTCGCGCATCACCGGGCGGGATCTCACCTGGCTGAGCCAGTCCTGCTCGCCGCGAACCCGTGTGATGATCGCCTGTCGCAGCCGATTCAGTTGCACGGCAATCTGATCGGCCTGCTCGCGCGCATCCGGCACAGCGATCTTCGCGGCCTCGGTTGGGGTGGATGCCCGCCTGTCGGCCACTAGGTCGAGGATAGGGCTGTCGGGTTCGTGACCGATAGCGCTGATCACCGGCGTCCTGGCGGCGGCCACCGCACGCACCAGGCCCTCGTCACTGAACGGCAGCAGGTCTTCCAGCGATCCGCCGCCGCGGGCGATGATGATGACCTGAATGCCGGGGTCGGCGTCCAATTCGGCCAGGCCGGTCATCACATCGGCCGCAGAATCGGGGCCCTGCACCAAAGCATGCCGCACCCTAACCCGAACCCCGGGCCAACGGCGCTGCAGATTGCTCAGTACATCGCGCTCGGCCGCGCTGCCCGCGCCGGTGATCAAACCGACGACCTCGGGCAGGAACGGGAGCCTTTTCTTGCGGACCGAATCGAAAAGGCCCTCGGCCTGCAGCTTGCGTTTGAGCTGCTCGAGCTGGACGAGCAGCCGGCCCTCGCCGGCGATCCGCAACTCGGCACACTCGAACGACAGGCTCGTGTTCTTCGCCCAGACTCGCGGGGTCAAACAGGCCAGCACCGTCATGCCCTCGGTGAGCGGGCCGGCGGTGTCCAGCACCTGGGTGCTGCACGTGATGGTCGCCGAATGCTCGCTGCGCGAATCGCGCAAGGTCAGGAACTGGGTGGGTGCCTGCCGACGGCGCAGCTCGATCACCTGACCGCTGACCCAGATCCAGCCGCAACGCTCGACCCAGCCGCGCACCTGCTCGATGACGGCGCCGAGTGGCTGAGCAGATTCGGGGGAATTACGTGCGGTACTGGGCGCGGTGATCGCCATCAGCGCCGCCGGCGCGTATCGTGTTTGCGTAGTTGGGGAGGCAGTGCGAAGGTCAGCGATTCGTCGACCAGGCGCTCCTCGACCGCGGGTGGGAACCCGAGTTCCACCAGTCGGTCGAGGACCCCATCCACCAGACGCTCGGGTACCGAGGCGCCGGAGGTCACGCCGATCTCGTTGACCGATTCCAGCCATGCAGGGTCAATCTCGGACGCATCGTCTACCCGGTACGCGGCATGGGCCCCTGCCTCCAGCGCGACTTCGACCAGACGAACCGAGTTCGAGGAATTACGTGAGCCGACGACGACCACCAGATCGCAATGGGAGGCGATCTGCTTGACCGCATCTTGCCTGTTCTGGGTGGCGTAACAGATGTCGTCGGACGGCGGATCGACCAGCTGCGGGAACTTGTCGCGCAGTCTGCCCACCGTTTGAGCGGTCTCGTCGACGCTCAGCGTCGTCTGCGTGAGCCAGGCCACCGGCTGATCGGTAGGCAGTTCGAGGGTATCGACGTCGTCAGGATGCTGAATGAGGACGATCGAGTCGGGAGCCTCACCTGTGGTGCCCTCGACCTCCTCGTGCCCGCCGTGCCCGATCAGCAGGATAGGCAGTCCTTGTCCCGCGAACCGCTTGGCCTCATGATGCACCTTGGTGACCAGCGGGCAGGTGGCATCGATGGTGCGCAGCCCCCGCGTCTCGGCCTGCTCGCGGACCTGAGGCGAGATGCCGTGGGCCGAGAAGATGACCAGGGCGCCGCCGGGTACTTCGTCCAGTTCATCGACAAAGATGGCGCCTTTGGCTTCGAGCCCTTCGACGACGTGTTTGTTATGGACGATCTGCTTGCGCACATAGACCGGCGACCCGTATTCCTGCAGGGCCCGCTCGACTGTGACCACTGCTCGGTCAACGCCTGCGCAATAGCCGCGCGGAGCGGCCACGACGACGCGTTTGGTGGGAGCCTGGAGCCCTTGATCAGTCATATCGATAAGCCTAGGGAGCCAGTCAAAGCAACTCGGCGCCGTCCGGCAGGCAGGTGCGTGCGGCTCGTCGCTCGGAGTCGCAGGCCCGTCGCTCGGAGTCGCTGACAACAGACCAGCGTTGCTGCCGTCATCGGCTGCCGAGTTCGCCCAGCCCCGGTCCAGCGGACCTGCCCAGTTGTTGGTCGTCGCCCACCAGTTCTGCGATCGTCGGTTCGGGCCTGTTCAGCAACTCTGCCTCAGTGGCGCCTGGATCTTCGATGTCGTCGGTTTGGATCAGGCGCATCTTCGCTGCCGCGGGCAGGACCTGTGTGTCTGCGTCCGCCACCAGTTCTGGGGCCGAGAGCGGCCGGGCAGCTTGTTCGATGCCTTGCGGTGAGGTCAGCTCCTTCTCGGTGACCTGCAGGTCGCGGAAACGCCTGGCAGTTACCAGCACGCGGGTCTCCATTGAGCCGACCGCCGAGTTGAAATGGTTCACCGACTGCTGCAGTGAACGTCCGAGCCGGGCGAACGAGCCCCCCATCGTGACCAGCCTGTCGTAGAGTTCGCGGCCCAGAGCGAAGACCTCAGCCGCCGAATCTGCCAGAGCAGCCTGCTTCCAGCCGTAGGCGACCGACCGCAGCAGGCCGATCAATGTGGTGGGGGTTGCGATGATGATGTTGCGGGCCGCCGAATACTCATGCAGATCAGGACGCTGCGCCAATGCTTCTGCACCCAGCGCCTCGCTAGGAATGAAGAGCACGACGAACTCGGGCGTGCCCGTGTCCGACTTCCAGTACTGTTTGGCGGACAGCTGATCGACGTGGCTCTTGACGTTCTCGCCGAACTGCTGCAATCTGGCCTGCCGATCGACGGCGGAGGTGGCCTCCTGCGCGTCCAGGAAAGCACTCAGCGGCACCTTGGAATCGACATAGACGAACTTGTCGCCGCCCAGCATCACCTTCATATCCGGTCTGATGCGGGTATCGGCCGAAGTGACGCCGCTGGCCTGCTCAATGAAGTCGCAGTGGTCAAGCATGCCGGCGATCTCCACGACCCTGCGCAGCTGCAACTCACCCCAAGCGCCCCGGACCTGCGGCTTGCGCAGGGCCGTCGACAACGCGCTGGTCTCACGGCGCAGCGATTCCCCGGTGGACATCACCTGGCGCACCTGCTCGCCCAACTCGGCGGCCTGTGCCGAACGCTGGCTTTCGACCAGCGACAGCTGGCTATTGAGTGCGGTCAGGCTCTCCTTGACCGGGATCATCAATGCCTCGGTGTGTTTGAGTCGCTGTTCGGCTGCGACGTCGGCTCGGCGGCCCTGCTCCTGCAGGGTTTGGTCGGCGAGCACCTTGAACTGGTTGATCAGCGTCTCGCGATCGGCGCTGAGCTCGTCCAACCGCCGGATCGCCGCATCGCGCTGGGCGCCGGCCACCGCGACCTCGGCAGCCAGTTCCGCTCGCAGTTGCACAACGGCGGTCTGCTTGTCGGCGCGAGCCTCGACGAGCGCGGCCTGGTTACGCGAACGGGTGACAACCACCCCTATCGCGGCGCCCAGCAGCAACCCGACCACCAATGCGAGCAATGCGTTCACGTCCATGGGATCAACCCTGCCAGGTGGCACTGACAAAAACGCTCAGGCGGGCGCCGCGCGGGTGAAGCTCAGGGCTGGAGGGGTCCCTACGCTCCAGGCTCACACGAACAGTTGCAGATGATACGAATACAGCGACGAGACGTAGATGTGATCGCCAAGTTCGATGATCCGGCCGCTGCGGTCGTAGCTCGTGCGCTGCATTGTCACCAAGGCCGAACCGGCATCGATGTTCAGTAGATCGGCATCCTTGCGGGTTGCCAGCCTGGCGCCGATGGATTGCTCGGCCGAATACGGATTGACGCCACGGCTGCGCATGCAGGCGTATAGACCCTGTTCATTCAGTTCGCGGAACGAAGGCGCCACGTCTGCGGGGATCAGGTTGCCCATGATTGCCAGCGGTGAGTCATCGATATAGCGCAGCCGACGGATTCGTACCGTTTCGGTGCCCAGCGCCGTCTTCAGCTGCAGTGCTTGTTCTGCATCTGCGAGCACGACCTCGTAGCTGAGCACCTCGGTGCGGATCGTGTAGCCCGATTTCTCAAGGTCGTCGTACAACGACGTCAGTCCCAGTGGGCGGTGCACATGACGTGGGGCAACCCGGGTTCCCACCCGGCGCCGGCGGATCACGAGTCCACGGTTGACGAGTTCTTCCAGTGCCCGCCGGGCGGTCGGACGCGAGACCCGCAGCCGGTTGGCCATCGCGACCTCGTCCTCGATAAGCTGGCCGGGCGCCAGCCATCCGGACGAGATCATCTCGCTCAACGGGCGTGAGATCTGCTGGTAGAGCGGAGTAACCGAGTCTCGTTCGATGGAGATCTCGGGGATGAACGGCACGTCTGGCGACTCCGGTCGAGGCTGCGTCACGTTCTCTCGTTCCTTGCGTAGGAGAAGGCCCCGGTATCCGCGGCCAATGCTTCCCTATCCGACGCGGGGCACAAGGCATGCCCGAATAGCCCATGCCGGGTGCTCACAACGCCAATTACCCGCGAGTCTAGCTGTTCGGTATGTTGTCCCTGCGCTGGCCACGCCCTGGTCTAGCCTGTTCACATGCCTGCCGTCCCCCACACTCACGCCGCCGCGTTCATCGATTTCATTGAGGCATCGCCAACGTCTTTCCACGCAGCTCGAACCATCGCCTCCCAGCTGACGATTGCCGGCTTTCACGAGGTATTCGAGACGTCGGCGTGGCGCCGGCCGCCCGAGAACGGCTTCGTCCGTCGCGACGGGGCGGTGATCGCTTGGCGTCTGCCTAAGACCTGGACGGGAACGACCGCGCTGCGCATCGTCGCGTCGCACACGGATTCGCCTGCGCTGAAGCTCAAGCCGCGAGGCGTTGGAAGCCGCGGGGGCTACCTGCTGGCCGAGACCGAGATCTATGGCGGCCCGATCGTCCCGACCTGGTTCGATCGCGACCTGGCGTTGGCCGGAAGGGTGATCGACACCGAGGGCGGCATACATCTGCTGCGTACGCCCGGGTTCGCCAGGGTATCGACGCTCGCCGTGCACCTCGACAGGGAGCTGGGCCGGAATCTGCCGGTGGACGCTCAGCGTGACCTGAACGCCATCGTCTGCCTCGACAGCTCCGGTGACCCGGTCGGTGGCGACGAACTCGCGGCAGTGATCGCGGAAGAAGCCGGGCTCGAACCAGATCAGATCGCCGCCGAGGAGCTCTTCTTCGTCCCGTCCGAGCCTCCGGCGCTGCTCGGCTTGCACAGCGAGCTGCTGGCCTCCTACCGGCTCGATAACCTTGCCTCGGTCTTCAGCACGTTGTCGGGATTTCTGACCTCGGTCGGCGGCGAGCATGTTCAGCTGCTGGCGGCCTTCGATCACGAGGAGATCGGGTCCGGGACTCCCAGCGGAGCGTCCGGGCCTTTCTTGGCGCAGGTTCTTCGCCGCCTCAGCCTGGCGAACGGGTTCAGCGAGGACGACCATCTTGCCTGGCTCGCTCGGGCGGTCGCGCTCTCGGCCGACGTGGCCCACGGCGTTCATCCGAACCGTCCGGAGCGTCATGACGCGGTCATTCAGCCCCGGTTGGGCGGTGGCCCGGTGCTGAAATGGAGCGCGCCGATGCGGTACGCCACCGATGCGGTTTCGACAGCTGCGTGGACGCGCGCCTGCGCTGCGGCCGGCATCGACTTTCAGGTCTTCGTCAACAACGGCAATATCCCCGGTGGTACCAGCCTCGGTCCGCTGCTGGCCACTCGGCTTGGCATTAATACCGTCGACGCCGGAGTGGCGGTAATGAGCATGCACTCGGCGCGGGAGTTGTGCGCTGTGGCCGATATCGCATGCTTCGCTCAGCTGTCTGCCGGTCTGCTCCAGCTTGACTAGGCGAAGATTGCCACAGCGAACACGAAGACGAAGAAGATGACCGAGACGGCGAGCACCGCGGTACCGATCGCCCCGACCACCGTGCTCGCGGTGAGGTTGTTCGCCTCGTTGTAGACACCCGGGTGCTCGCGAATGTCTTTGCGCGCGCGGATCGACATCGCCAGTGCGATCGGGCTCAGGATCGGAAGAAAGAGTCCGATGATGCTGAGCGCCAGGGACGGGGTCGCGTTCGGATGATCGGGCCGCGGATAATTGCCCGGGTTCGTGTAGGGGACCATCGGGGGCCGCGTCGAGCCGTCGAACGGCTGTGACCAGCGGTCTTGCACCGGCTTCTGGGGCGTTCCGGCAAGCGGGTATGCGGCAGGTGCAGGTGGCTCGGCCGGTGGGCGTGCCGCAGCTGGCAGGGCCTGTGCCTGGTGGCCGTAGCCGTTGTAGTCCGAGCCGCTGTCGGCGCGCCGGTCGGCCTCACCGCTCCAAAAGGCAGCGTCCGGATCGGCATCGCGATGCTGCCAGCTGCCTTCGCTGCTCATTTTTCTGCCTCCTGGCTGCCGGTTTGGGGCGGCCTGCGGCCACTCACCTTGGTCAATCCTGTCACGGCCGGGGTACCCAGGGGATGCGGACGAGCGGCTCAACCTTGAGTAGGCTGGTGCGACGTGGCACTTACCATTGGAATCGTCGGGCTGCCCAATGCGGGCAAGTCCACTTTGTTCAACGCACTGACCCGCAACACTGTGCTGGCTGCGAACTATCCGTTCGCGACCATCGAGCCCAATGTCGGAGTGGTGGGCGTCCCCGACGAGCGGCTGGCCGTCCTCGGCAAGATCTATGATTCCGAGCGTCTGGTACCGGCTACGGTGAGCTTCGTCGATATCGCCGGCATCGTGAAGGGTGCTTCGCAGGGTGAGGGCATGGGTAATGCCTTCCTCGCCAATATCCGTGAGGCAGACGCGATCTGCCAGGTGACCAGGGTCTTCACCGATGACGACGTCACCCATGTGGACGGCCGCGTCGACCCGGCGTCCGATCTCGACACCATCCGCACCGAACTTATCCTCGCCGATCTGCAAACCCTCGAGAAGGCGCTGCCGCGGCTGGAGAAGGAAGCCCGGATCAAGAAGGAATCGCGTCCGAAGTACGAGGCTTGGGTCGCCGCGCAGCAGACGCTGAACTCCGGGGTGGGAGTCTTCCAGGCCGGGCTCGATCCCGAGCCGCTGCACGATCTCTTTCTGCTGACGGCCAAGCCGTACATCTATGTCTTCAACCTCGATCAGGATCAGCTCGCGGACACCGGCCTGCGTGCCCGGCTGACCGAGATCGTCGCGCCCTCCGAAGCCGTCTTCCTGGACGCGAAGTTCGAGTCCGAACTCGTCGAGATGGACGAGGACGAGGCCCGTGAATTCCTCACCGATGCCGGCGTGGACGAGCCTGGGCTGAATCAGTTGGCGCGTGTCGGCTACCAGACGCTGGGCCTGCAAAGCTTCCTGACCGCCGGGCCCAAAGAGTCCCGCGCCTGGACGATCAAGCAGGGTGCCACCGCGCCCGAGGCCGCTGGCGTGATTCATACCGACTTCCAGAAGGGTTTCATCAAGGCGCAGATCATGGACTATGGCGATCTGGTCGAACTGGGCAGCGAGGCTGCGGTCAAGGCTGCCGGCAAGGTGCGCCTCGAGGGCAAGGACTATGTGATGGCTCCCAACGACATCGTGGAGTTCCGGTTCAACGTGTAGGACGTAGCTAGACGACGTCCGATCGCATCCGGCTGGTATGATTCCAGTATGACCACAAAGATCGCGATCAGCCTTCCGGACGAACAGGTCGCTTCCATCCGCCATGCGGTTGACCAGGGCCGGGCCCAGTCCGTCTCGGGGTTCATTGCAGCCGCGGTCGCGCGTGCTGAGCGCGAAGACAGCCTTGCTGAGCTTTTGGACGATCTTGATCGCGAGTTGGGGCCGGTGGAAGCAGACGATTTGGCCTGGGCTGATGAAGCTCTGGGGCTGAAGTGACCGTGCGGGGCGCGGCGACCGGGCTGACTTTGGATACGGGCGCGCTACTTGCTCTGGAGCGAGGGGATTCGCGGGTGCGGGCGCTGCTTCGTCGAGCAGTGGAAGGCGGAATCCGCCTCGCAGTTCCGGCAGGGGTCGTCGCTCAGGCCTGGCGCGGTGGACCACGTCAGGCGAGGGTGGCAAGCCTGCTCGGAGACCCATTAGTCGATGTGCCGCCGCTTGACGAGATCACCGCGCGAGCGGTCGGCGTATTGTGTGGCCGCTGTGGCCATGCCGACATTGTTGATGTTCACGTCGCGCTCCAGGCACGAGACCAGGGACAGGTCGTTGTGACATCCGATCCCGATGATCTTCGTTCCGTAGATCCGGGTCTTCGATTGATAGTCGTCTGAGCCGTGCATCAGGATTGCAGCCACGCGTTTTGTTGTTGTGCTGAATGAAGGCCGCAATGTAACAGACAGGAGAGCTACATGGCATCCGAACAGCGGGTCGTGATTATCGGCGGGCACGGCAAGGTAGCTTTGCTCGCAGCACCCAAACTCCGAACCGCCGGATACGCGGTTGACTCGGTGATACGCAATCCCGCACAGCACGTAGATGTGGAGCAGTCGGGCGGCCACCCGGTGATTCTCGACATCGAACAGGCTGATGTCGAGAAGCTGGCCGAGGTTTTCGCAGGTGCGTCCGCGATCGTCTTCTCGGCCGGTGCCGGCGGTGGCAGTCCGGAACGTACCAACGCCATCGACTATCAGGCGGCGACCAGGGCGATGGACGCAGCACAACGCGCCGGAGTCACCCGATTTGTCATGGTCTCCTACGCGGGCGCCGATGTCGATCTCGATCGCGTCGATCCAAGTGATTCGTTCTACCCCTACGTGCAGGCCAAGCATGCCGCCGATGCTTACCTGCGCTACAGCGGACTGGACTTTACGATTCTCGGCCCGGGCGCGCTAACGCTGACACCTGGCAGCGGCGAGATTACGATTGCCGATCCGGATGGCGGGATCAATGGCGAACCGGCCGCCCAAGGGCAGGCGGTGACGTCCCGGGAGAACGTTGCAGCGGTCATCACGCATGTAGTCACGCACAATGCGGCAATCCGAGAGACGGTGAATTTCTACGACGGCGATACTCCGATCGCCAAGGCAATCCGCTAGTGCAATATGCCAGACCAGGACCGCAGCCCAGTTGCCTGCTCACCAGTCCATCCAGAGAGCCCGGCTTTGAATACTTGGCATGAATCAGGAATCGTATCGCGCAGCCGACCGAGATTGTGGAAGCGACGACGGAAGCTTGAGTGAGCCCCGCCAAATGTAGGAGTCAGGAGGCATCGTGAGCGGCAACTCAGACGACCTGTCGGTGGATGTCTCTTCTCGTCAGTGATGGCTCGAGTCGATGAAGGCCTGCGGTTGGTCCTCGCGCTTTAGCGATGGGAAAACAGGTGGATTCATTGTCGGGCGGTTGCCGCTGATCGCCTATCCGAATTCCGGTGAGGTCTACTATGGCCCTACCCGTACCTGGAATGCGGCCCCGTCGGGGAGCACGCTTGCCGAGCATGTATCCGAGTGGTCGGATCTGGGTGCAGTGCTGGTGGGTGGGTGCTGCCGGACGACTCCTGCTGACATCAAGGCACTGGCCGCTGCAGCGAAGCCACCCCGACAACAGCGACCCCAAGCAAATGACGACCCCCGAGCGAATGATGAGTGACGAGAACAACGTGACCGGCGTGCCGCGCCGACCGTCCCCGATGGGTGGACGACGACCCACCCGCGAGGACCTCGAGCGCTTTGCCACCGATGATCCCGACGCGATCGACGACATCCTGCCGGCCGATGGCCGTCGGCTGGACATGCTCATTGTTGGCGTCAACCCCGGGCTGTGGACCGCCGCGGTGAATGCACCCTTCGCGCGTCCGGGCAACAGGTTTTGGCCGTCTCTTCATCGGGCAGGACTCACTGACCATCGCGTCGACGCGGCAGCTGGGCTGAGCCCACAAGACGAAGCTCAGCTGCTGAACCGGGGAATCGGCCTGACGAACCTGGTAGGTCGGGCGACCGTCCGCGCCGACGAATTGACCCGTGACGAGTTGCGTACCGGCGGTGAGCGCTTGACGCAGCGCGTCGTGAGGCTTCGTCCGTTTGTGGTAGCCATCGCGGGGATCACGGCCTTCCGGGTGGCGTTCTCGCAGCCGAAGGCGAGGCTGGGCGAACAAGATGTCTCAGTAATTCCCGAATGGCCGTTGGAGGTGAAGCTATGGGTCATTCCTCAGCCCAGTGGGCTCAACGCACATGCGAATATAGACACCCTCGCGGAGCACTGGCGTGCGGTCTGGCAGACTCGGCGTTCATCGTGATGACGGGATCGTCCGAGAACGACGCCGACGGACCATCGCGTTGGAGCGCGGTCGTTTGGGGCGCCTCGACCAGCGCGGTCGCCGCGATCATGCTGCGGCCTCTGAGTTCTGACCGCATGTGAGGTGCCGCTGATGTGGATCGCTTATGCGTTGGGCTCGGCGCTGTTCGCCGGTCTCACCGCCGTGCTCGCGAAGGCCGGTGTGAGGAGCACACCTTCGAGCCTGGCCACCGGGTTGCGCACCATCGTCGTGCTGGCCGGCGCCTGGCTGATGGTGCTGATCGTTGGGTCGGGTCCCGAAATCGCTGGTCTGGGCGGACGCACCTGGATCTTCCTGACCCTCTCGGGGCTGGCAACCGGAGCATCCTGGCTCTGCTATTTCCGTGCTCTGCAACTCGGTCAGGTCGCCAAGGTCGCGGTGATCGACAAGTCGAGCATCGTGCTGACAGTCCTACTGGCCATCATCCTGCTTGGGGAGACAGACAATCTCGCGACCAGACTGATCGGCATCGCGCTGATCGGGGTCGGCACCTATCTGATGATCGAGTGGACGCCCGGTCATCACGACACCTCCGGGCGTGGGGCATGGCTGCTTTACGCCATCGGCTCGGCGGTCTTCGCGGCACTGACCGCCGTTCTCGGCAAGATCGGGATCACCGATGTCGAGTCGAACCTGGGCACCGCCATCCGGACGGCAGTCGTGCTGGTCACGGCGTGGATCGTGGTGATCGTGAAAGGCGAGCACCATGCGGTGCGCGCCATTCCCGGACGCGAACTCGGATTCATCGCCCTATCGGGCGTGGCGACCGGGGCGTCCTGGCTGTGCTACTGGCGCGCTATGCAGGATGGCCCGGCGAGCGTGGTGGCCCCGATAGACAAGCTGAGCATCGTGGTCACCGTGCTGCTCGCAGCGGTCTTCTTCGGCGAACGACCGTCTCCTAGAGCACTCGGAGGTTTGGGTCTGATCGTCGCTGGAACTCTGATCATGATCATCTGACCTGCCATAGTCAGATCAATCATTGCGCAACTGCGCAAGGATGTAAATAATGGCGTCATGTTGAACGTTCTGCGGAGCCGGGTCTATCTGAGATTGTTCGCCGCCCAGGTCGTCTCGCTGGTGGGAACAGGCTTGGCGACCGTCGCCCTTGGGCTGCTCGCCCACGACGTTGCCGGCGGGCATGCCGGCGTGGTGCTCGGCGGCATCTTCACGGTGAAGATGATCGCCTATGTCTTCGTTGCGCCGCTGATGAACGCCGCATTGGTCCGGCTGCCACGCCGCAACGTCATGGTGGGCGCGGACATCGTGCGGGTCGTCATTGCGCTGTGCCTACCGTTCGCCGGCCAGCCCTGGCAGATCTTCTTCCTGGTCTTCGTGCTGCAGTCCGCCTCGGCCACTTTCACACCGACGTTCCAATCGGTGATCCCGATTGTGCTGCCCGACGAGGACGACTACACCCAGGCATTGTCGCTCTCTCGGCTCGCGTACGACCTCGAATCGATCGCCTCCCCGATGCTGGCGGCACTGCTCTTGCTCGTCATGCAGTCGAATACGCTCTTCCTCGGAACTGCGCTCGGCTTCGCAGGATCGGCGGCGCTCGTGCTGTCGGCGGCACTACCGAAATCGCTGGGTCTCAGCGATCCGCGCGAGGGCCCAATACGTCCCTTCGGTGCCAGGGCCCGCTCCGGAATCGCGCACTTCGCTCGCAGGCCGGGACTGCGTCCGATCTTGGCGCTCAACCTCGTGAGTGCGGCAGCAGTCTCGCTGGTGCTCGTCCACACCGTGGTGATCGTCCGTTCCGACATCGGTCTGGACCAATCGGCGGTCGCGGTCTTCCTTGCCATCAATGGTGCGGGGTCGATGACCGCCGCGCTCGTGCTACCCCGGGTCTTGCGCCGGGTCGACGAACGGACGATCATGCTGCCTGCCGCCGGATCACTGGCCGCGCTCACCGCGCTGGCGGGGGTGGCTTTGCTATCGGCATCCGGCGGGCCCGAAATAGTCATCCTGGCAGCGCTCTGGTACTTGATCGGGCTTGCCTGGTCAGCGGTGGAGACCCCGATCGGGCGCATCATCCGCCGGGAGACTCCGCCCGATGAACTGTCGGCAGCTTTCGCCGCGCAGTTCTCCCTCTCGCACGCCTGCTGGCTGATCTGCTATCCGCTGGCGGGTGCGCTTGGGCTGGCCGGCTTGTCCACCACGGCGTTCGCACTGGCGGGTCTTGCGACGGCCGCCGCGGTATTGGCTACCCTGCTGTGGAGGGCCGTACCGGAGCCGGAGATGTTGGAGGTCATGCGTGCAGACGCCACCGAAGGATCCTGAACTCGATCACGCTGCTGGCATTCTGCGCCTGCTCGGCGACCGAACACGGCTGGCCATACTCGCGATGCTCGACGGTAGCGAGATGTCGGTCACGGCGATCGCTGACAGCCTCGGACGCCCGGTGCCTGCCATCTCGCAGCATCTCGCCAGGCTGCGTAGCGCCGGCCTGGTGAGGGTCCGAAAGGCGGGCGTGACGAGCTACTACACCCAGCCGGACGAACACCTTGCCCGCCTGGTGGCCAATGCGTTGCAGCTCAGCGAGCACGCGCTCTACAAGGTTCCACCGCATCACCGACAGTGACTGATCGGAGGGTCCTAGACGTTGCGCAAGAAGCTGCGCGGGCTCACCCTGCCTCAGAAACCGGAGACGTCGCGGAGGCGATCTTGGAGCGCGCCGACGGCTAGATCGACGCGACGTGCTTGGTTGCTCCATGGATCGCCAAATAGGCGCAGTTCGTCGGCCAAATCGGCATCTGGGGACCACTGAAGCGCGTTGATCGGTTTTGTCCTCCGGAGCCAGGCCTTCAAGAACGAGGTCACCCCGCCGCATCCTGGGCTGCGCCCATGCGACACCACCATTACTCGCAGTCCTGGCAGCCGCACCGTCGTGGGTCCAGTTACCGGCTCGGACGAGCGCTGGTCCGTCGCCGACTAGCGCGGTTTTGTCGCCGACTAGCGCGGTTTCGTCCCGAGGACCATCACCGGAGTCGCGCTCGCGGGAGTGACCCGCACCGCGCATGGCGGCCGCAGATACGTCGATCCCAGCTTGCCGCCGACGCCATCGCCGCCGGCGACTCGCCACGCGTCACGCGAAGCCGACGTGCTGCTCGACGGGAAAGCCGCCCCCAAAAGAGGATAAGCAACGAGCTTAATCGGCCAGCACCTGAGCAAGATCATAGGAGTGCGCTCGCTCCACCTGGTCCAGCAGGCAGCTTCGGGCATCGCGATCCGGGCGGAAACGCAGCAGCGTGACCGCATGCCTGAACCGTGCGCCTTGAAGCTGGTCGAACGCCACCTCGACCACTAATTCGGGCTGGAGTGAGACCGACTGGGCCGCCGCCCCCGGCCTCGCGAAACGCGACCGCGGCTTGTCGAGCATCACCGGTTCTCCGGATGCATCCCGGATCACCAGCGGCGACAACTCGTCGATGAGCTGTTCTCGTACCGCATCCGAGAAGGCGCCGATCCCGCCCACCGGCACCAGGTTGCCCGACGCGTCATACATGCCGAGCATCAACGATCCGACGCCATGGCCGCTCTTGTGGATCCGGTAGCCGATGACCACGGCTTCCGCGGTGCGAGAGTGCTTGGTCTTCTTCCAGCCGCGCTTGCCAGGTAGATAGTGAGAATCGCGCGGCTTCGATACAACACCGTCCAGGCCGGCACCCTCGAACTGGTCGAACGCGCGCTTGGCTTCGCCCAGTTCGAGCATGATCGCGCTCAGATGGGCTCCGTGGTGGGCCCCCGCCGAGCTGAAGACCGATTCCAACCGATCGCGCCGCTCGTCCCAGGTCAGCCCCATCAGATCGGCGCCGCAAAGAGCGATGACATCGAAGCAGACCAGTTCGGCAGGCGTCTGTTGGCTGAGCTTCGCAATCCTCGATGCCGCGGGATGAATTCGTGCGCTGAGCGCATCCCAGTCGAGGCGTTGCTCGCCGGGCTCGCCGGCCCGGACGACCAATTCGGCGTCCAGAATCGCCCCATCGGGAAGCCACGCCGCCAAACCGCTGATGACCTCGGGAAAATACGGCGTCAGCGGCTTCTTGCCGCGCCCATCGAGCGCGATGCGGTCACCGTCGCGGCTGATGATGCAACGAAACCCATCCCATTTGGGCTCGTGCGCGAATCCGGGTCCTTCCGGAATCCGGTCGACCGCGCTGGCGAGCATCGGATCGATGGGCAGCTCGATTGGCAGGCTCATGCACCCATTCCAGCACGGCGGTCATCAGCCGGCGCTGAGACGGGAGGCGGGCCAAGCCGTAACACGCCCGAAACGAATGCCGGCTCCGACGGCTGTAGGCTGAAGGTCCGTGGGTAGCGCTAAACAGACCAAGCACGTATTTGTCACCGGAGGCGTTGCCTCCTCGTTGGGAAAAGGCTTGACAGCATCAAGTCTTGGCAGCCTGCTGGTGGCCCGTGGACTACGGGTGACCATGCAGAAGCTGGATCCCTATCTCAATGTCGATCCCGGAACGATGAATCCGTTCCAGCACGGTGAGGTCTTCGTGACCGACGACGGCGCCGAGACCGATTTGGACATCGGCCACTACGAGCGCTTCCTCAATCGCAATCTGAGCGCCGAGGCCAACGTCACCACCGGTCAGGTCTATTCGACCGTGATTCAGGCCGAGCGGCGCGGCGACTATCTGGGTGAGTGTGTACAGGTCATTCCGCACATCACCAACCAGATCAAGGAACGCATGCTGGCAGTGGCCCAACCCGACGACGACATCGTCATCCACGAGATGGGTGGCACGGTCGGAGACATCGAGTCCCAGCCGTTCTTGGAGGCAGCCCGTCAGGTGCGCGCCGATATCGGACGCGACAACGTCTTCTTCCTGCATGTCTCGCTCGTCCCTTTCATCGGACCGAGCGCCGAACTCAAGACCAAGCCAACTCAGCATTCGGTGCAGGCATTGCGTGGTTCGGGCATCGTCCCGGACGCGATCGTCTGCCGGTCTGCAATGCCGATCCCCGACTCGATCAAGCGCAAGATCGCGATGTTCTGCGATGTCGACACGGAGGCTGTGATCAGCTGCCCGGATGCGTCCAGCATCTATGAGATCCCGAAGGTGCTGCACTCCGAGGGCCTGGACGCCTACCTGGTTCGCCGGCTGGCGTTGCGCTTCCGCGACGTCAACTGGACCAAGTGGGACGACCTGCTCGACCGCATCCATCACCCGAAGCATCGGCTGACGATCGCATTGGTGGGCAAGTACATCGACCTGCCGGACGCTTATCTGAGTGTCGTCGAGGCTATCCGCGCCGGTGGTTTCGCCAACTGGGCGAAGGTCGACATCCGCTGGGTTGCCAGCGACACCTGTGAGACAGACGAGGGCGCAGCAGAGCATCTGGGCGATGTCGACGGCATCGTCGTACCCGGTGGCTTCGGTATTCGCGGCGTCGAAGGCAAACTCGGGGCTATCCGGTACGCGCGCGAGAAGAAGATCCCGATTCTGGGACTCTGCCTGGGCCTGCAATGCATGGTGATCGAGGTGGCGCGAGATCTGGCCGGAATCGAGGGGGCGGCGTCGAGCGAGTTCGAGCCCGACACCCCGGCTCCGGTGATCGCGACCATGGCCGAGCAGCAGGCCATCGTCTCGGGCGACGGCGACATGGGGGGCTCGATGCGACTCGGCGCGTATCCGGCCGAGCTGGTCAAGGGCACTTTGGTGCATCAGCTCTACGGACGTGCGAAGGTCTCCGAACGCCATCGTCATCGCTACGAGGTCAACAACGCTTATCGGGGGCAGCTCGAAGAAGCCGGCTTGGTCTTCTCAGGACTGTCGCCGGATCGCAATCTGGTGGAGTTCATTGAGTTGCCCAGCCAGCTGCACCCGTTCTTCGTGGCCACTCAGGCCCATCCCGAGTTCAAGTCGCGTCCGATAGGCTCGCATCCGTTGTTCAAGGGATTGATTGCTGCCGCGGTCGACTACCACGAACAGCGCAACACCGGCGATTAGAAGGGACGCATGATGGACGATCTCATGGGCGTTGTCGACCAGCCGGAGGACTGGCCGGTCGTGGAGCGTCAGGTCAAGGCCACCGGGCGCGTCCAAGACTTCGTCGAGGACCGGATCTCTACCCCGGATGGCGACGAGATCGTCCGTCAATGGGTCGAGCATCCCGGAGCGGTGGCGGTGATGGCAATGAACGATGAGGGTCGTATCGCTGTCGTCCATCAGTACCGGCATCCTGTCGGATACCGGCTGGTGGAGCCGCCCGCCGGCATCCTCGATCACATCGGCGAGTCCGGATTGGTCGCCGCCCAGCGTGAGCTCGCGGAGGAGGCCCGGCTGGCCGCCGCCGACTGGCGCACCCTGGTCGACATCTTCACCTCGCCGGGTGGCCTGCAGGAGTCGATCCGCATCTTCTTGGCCCGCGATCTGAGTCCGACAGACCTTCCCGACGGCTTCGTCATCGAGGGTGAGGAAGCCGACATGGGCCTCTATTGGCTGCCATTGGAGCGCCTGGTCAAGCTCGTCTATCAGGGTGAAATCCAGAGTCCGACAATGGTGAGCGGCACATTGGCGTTGGCGCTGGCCGTCGAGCAGGGACGCATTGACCGACTGCGTCCGGCCGAGGCGGATTGGCCGGCCCGCAGGGCAAAGGAGCAGCGCGATCGCGAGTTCAGCTGAGGCGTGCCCGATCGCGCCACGACTGCGACGCGTGGTAAAGGGCTATCTCGATCATCTGATTGTCGAGCGTGGGCTCTCCCGCAACACGGTCGCCGCCTATCGCCGGGATCTGACCAGATACACGGCTTGGCTGACCGAGCGCGGCATCGATGACATCGCCCAGGTCAAAGCCCCCGATGTCGAGGCGTTTCAGATGAGCCTGGCCTCGGGAGATGCCGAACATCGGGGATTGGCGATGTCGAGCGTCGCCAGGATGATCGTCGCGGTGCGGGCCCTGCACTCGTTCGCAGCCTCCGAGGCGCTGACTGCCGACAACGCGGCTGCCGAGGTGAGCCCGCCGGTCATCGGCAAACGACTCCCCAAGACGCTGTCGGTCGAGGACGTGCGGAGATTGCTGGACGGCATTGACCGAAGCACACCGATAGGGCTGCGAGACGGGGCGTTGCTCGAGCTTCTCTATGGGACCGGCGCGCGCATCAGCGAGGTGACTGATCTCGATGTGGACGACCTCACCCGGGTGCTCGCCGATCCCGAAATGGGGCTCCGGTTGATCGGAAAGGGAGACAAACAACGAGTGGTACCGCTAGGCAGCTATGCGCGCGCGGCTTTGGATGCCTGGCTGGTTCGCGGACGACCGGCGCTGATCGAAGCCGCCGGCCGCGCTACTGCAGCACTATTTGTGAATACCAGGGGAAAGCGACTTTCCCGGCAGAGCGCATGGGGAATCATTCGGATGCGTGCCGAACAGGCCGGCATAAGCGGCGAAATATCGCCGCACAGCTTGCGGCATAGCTTCGCGACGCATCTGTTGGATGGTGGAGCCGACGTGCGGGTAGTTCAGGAATTACTAGGGCATGCGTCGGTGACGACTACCCAGATCTACACCGAGGTAACGGTGGAACACCTACGAGAGGTCTACCGGTCTGCGCACCCCCGAGCTCGCAGCTGAGATCGGCACCCCACCCCCCGATTTGCGCGCCTTGCGGAACGTGTGTAATGTTGGCGGAGCCTTCTGGGGCTGGTGGTGATCAGGAACTCGTGTGGTTGGGGTTCTGGCTAGGGGTTTTATCTCTGGTGGTCGGCGCGGGTCGTGGTGGGTGATTGGCTTTCTGGTTGACTGTGTGCAGATGGGTGTGTGTCCGGTTGGGGCCCGCTCGGAGTGGATGGTTGGCTGGGGTCGGGGTCTTGATGTTTGGGTCGGGATTTCGGGGCCGGGTTTGAATCGTGGATTTGATGTCTGGGGTTTGGTTCGGTATAGTTGGTCGGGTCGCTTCGGCTGGGATTGTGGTTCTGGTGGGGGT
>NZ_JAVTWX010000151.1:12235-24686 GCF_032229645.1 Brooklawnia sp. | reverse complement strand
GGCAACCGACGACGACGAGGGCCGGGCGCTGCTCAAGCAGCTGGGCTTCCCGTTCAAGGCCGTGGACGACGCCAAGGCACAGCGCGGCCAGAAGATCCAGTACAAGTCGAAGTCGGCCGCCAAGGCCGCTTTGAAGAGGAAGTGAGGCTGAGATGGCCAAGACTGCGCTGAAGGTCAAGCAGGCCCGCAAGCCGAAGTTCAAGGTGCGCGCCTACACCCGATGCCAGCGCTGCGGACGTCCGAAGTCGGTTTACCGTGCTTTCGGTCTGTGCCGCATCTGCCTGCGCGAGCTCGCCCATGCCGGCGCGCTGCCGGGTGTGACCAAGTCTTCCTGGTGAGCTACTCACCGATCCAATCCTGACGCGGCAGGTCCCCCTACCCGGGGGAAACCGCTGCGAGAAAGAGGCTAATAAGCCATGACGATGACCGACCCGATCGCAGACATGCTGACGCGTCTGCGCAATGCGAATCAGGCCTACCACGATTCGACGACGATGCCCCACTCGAAGATCAAGGCCGGTATTGCCGAGATCCTCAGGCAAGAGGGTTACATCGAGTCCTTCAAGGTGACCGAGCCGGGCGAAGGTGAGGTTGGCAAGTCGCTGACCGTCACGCTCAAGTACGGCGAGGATCGCACCCGCTCGCTCGCGGGGCTGCGCCGCATCAGCAAGCCCGGTCTGCGGGTCTATGCAAAGTCGAACAACCTGCCCAAGGTTCTGGGTGGCATGGGAATCGCGATTATCTCGACTTCCCAGGGCCTGATGACCGATAAGCAGGCACACCAGAAGTCGGTTGGCGGGGAAGTCCTCGCCTACGTCTGGTGACCGGACGAGGAACGCGAAGGAGGAACTGAGATGTCACGAATTGGCAAGCTCCCGATTACCGTCCCGTCCGGTGTCGAGGTGACCATTGATGGTCGCGATGTGCAGGTGCAGGGCCCGAAGGGCGCTTTGAGCCGCACCATCTCCGCACCCATCACTATTGAGAAGAACGACGAAGGCCAGCTTGTGGTGGCTCGTCCGGACGATGAGCGCAACTCGCGCGCATTGCACGGATTGACTCGCACCCTGGTGAACAACATGGTCATCGGTGTCACCGATGGCTATTCGCGGACGTTGGAGATCGTCGGCGTCGGCTACCGCGTGATCCAGAAGACCCCGGCTCAGGTCGAATTCGCCCTGGGCTTCAGCCATCCGGTGATCGTCGATGCCCCCGAGGGCATCACCTTCGAGGTCGAGACCCCGCAGCGGATGGTCGTCCGCGGGATCGACAAGCAGGTCGTCGGCGAGGTGGCCGCGAACATCCGCAAGATTCGCAAGCCCGAGCCGTACAAGGGCAAAGGCGTGCGCTACAAGGATGAGCACGTGCGCCGCAAGGCTGGAAAGGCTGGTAAGTGATCATGGCTATCTCGCTGCGTACGAGCAAGCATCAGGCCGCCAAGTCGGCTGCTCGCGAACGCCGGGCTACCCGCGGCCGCAAGAAGATCTTTGGCTACCCCGAGCGTCCGCGCCTGGTGGTCACCAAGAGCGCCCGTCACACCCTGGTTCAGATCGTGGACGACGTCGCCGGCGCAACGCTGGCGTCCGCGTCCACGATGGAACCGGAGCTGCGTGTGCTGGCCGGTGACAAGTCGGCCAAGGCCGCCAAGGTGGGTGAGCTGATCGCTCAGCGTGCCAAGGATGCCGGTGTCACGCAGGTCGTCTTCGACCGTGCAGGCAACAAATATCACGGCCGGATTGCAGTGCTGGCGGATGCCGCCCGCGAAGCTGGCCTCGGTCTGTAGAGACACGACGAAAGGTAGATGAGCGATGAGTGAAACCCAGCGCGGCACTGGCCGCCAGGGCCAACGTCGTGGCCGTGATGATCGTCGTGGCCGTGACCAGAACGAGCGTGACAAGAAGGACCAGTACCTCGAGCGGGTAGTGTCCATCAACCGCGTCGCCAAGGTCGTCCAGGGTGGACGTCGCTTCAGCTTCACCGCGCTGGTCGTGGTCGGCGATGGCGAGGGCACCGTGGGTGTCGGCTACGGCAAGGCCAAGGAGGTGCCCGCAGCGATCGCCAAGGGCGTCGAAGAGGCCAAGAAGCACTTCTTCAAGGTGCCCATGGTGCAGCGCACCATCCCGCATCCGGTCATCGGTGAGCGCGCCGCCGGCGTGGTCATGCTGCGTCCGGCATCGCCGGGTACCGGTGTGATCGCTGGTGGCTCGGCTCGCGCGGTGCTGGAATGCGCAGGCATCCAGGATGTGCTGGCCAAGTCTCTCGGCTCGGCCAACTCGATCAACGTGGTGCATGCGACCGTTGCGGCTCTCCAGCAGTTGGAGGAGCCGGAGCAGATCGCCAGGCGCCGCGGCAAGTCGGTCGAGGAGGTCGCCCCGGCGGCCCTCCTCAGGGCGCGCAAGGAGGCTGCGAATGCCTGAGCTGAAGGTGACCCAGGTCAAGTCCGGCATCGGTGAGAAGCCGGCTGCGCGCAAGACCCTGCGCGCGCTGGGTCTGCACAAGATCGGCGACCAGGTCAAGCACGCTGATCGTCCCGAGATCCGCGGGATGGCCAATGCCGTGCGGCACCTGGTCACAGTAGAAGAGGTGAACTGACGATGGCGCTGAAGGTACATCACCTGCGCCCGGCGCCCGGCGCCCACACCGACGCCAAGCGCGTCGGCCGTGGCGAGGGCGGCAAGGGTGGCAAGACTGCCGGCCGCGGCACCAAGGGCAGTGGCGCGCGGAAGAACGTCCCCGAGAACTTCGAGGGCGGCCAGATGCCGCTGCACATGCGCATCCCGAAGGCGCGTGGCTTCCAGAACCCGTTCCGGGTGAGCTACCAGGTCGTGAACGTTTCACGGCTCGGTGAGCTCTTCCCCTCCGGCGGCGCGGTGAGCGTGGACGACCTGGTTGCGGCGGGCGCGGTGCGCTCGGGCAAGCTGGTCAAGGTGCTCGGCAACGGCGAGGTCAGCGTCAAGATCGACGTGACCGCGGACGCCTTCTCGGCGTCGGCCAAGCAGAAGATCGAGGCCGCCGGAGGTAGCGTCACCGAGCGGTGACCTGCTTGCGTCGAACCTGAGATCCGCCGTGACGGGCGATCCCTTCGGGGGTCGCCCGTTGTTGCCTGCCCATCGAGGCGCCGGGGTGTTCGCGCGTGCGGACTCGTGGGGTCAGGGGAAGCCGACTGCGCGGAGACAACCGTGATCTGATCCGAGTAGGGATAACGGAGCCGGCTTGGTAGGCTACAAGAGTTTGCGTGCCCTGTGCGCTTGATGCACCCGTCCACACGCTGATCCACCATCGAGTCAATGAAAGAGGGAACCGGATGGTCTCCGCCTTCCTCAATGCGTTCCGGACGCCGGATTTGCGCAAGAAGATCCTGTTCACGCTGGGCATCGTGGTGCTCCTGCGGCTGGGTTCGACGATTCCGACGCCGAACGTGAACGCGAGCGCGATTCGCGCCTGCGCGACTGATGCCACCAGCGGCGAGTCCGCCGGGGTCTACTCGATGATCAACATGTTCTCGGGCGGCGCGCTGCTGCACCTGTCGATCTTCGCGCTCGGTGTGATGCCCTACATCACGAGTTCGATCGTGCTGCAGTTGCTGACGGTCGTCATTCCGCGCCTGGAGACCCTGAAGAAAGAGGGCGGCTCGGGCCAGCAGAAGATCACCCAGTACACCCGCTGGCTGACGATCGTGCTGGCCGTGCTGCAGGCGACCTCGTTCACCATGCTCGCGGTCAACGGCAACCTGTTCACCACCTGCTCGCGTGACATCGTCTATTCCAACGGCGTCTTCCCGATCATCGTGATGATTCTGACGATGACGGCAGGCACCTCGATCATCATGTGGTTCGGTGAACTGATCACCGACCGCGGTGTCGGCAACGGCATGTCCGTCATCATCTTCACGCAGATCGCCGCCCGCTTCCCGGCGTCCATGTGGGGTATTCGCAATGGCCAACCCGACCCCAACCGCGGCCTGCTTGTCATGCTGCTGGTGATCGCCGTCGGTCTGCTCGTGATGGCCGGCGTTGTCTTCGTCGAGCAAGCGCAGCGCCGGATCCCGGTGCAGTACGCGAAGCGGATGGTCGGCAACCGATTGCTGGGCGGCTCGTCCACGTATATCCCGTTGAAGGTCAACCAGGCCGGCGTCATTCCCGTCATCTTCGCCAGCTCGATCCTCTACCTGCCGGTGCTGTTCACGATGTTCTCGTCGACAGGCAAGGTGGCGGAGTGGATCTCCACGAACCTGGCCACCGGTACGGGACTGTGGTACAACATGGTCTTCTTCGTCCTGATCGTCTTCTTCGCTTACTTCTACGTCTCGATCACGTTCAACCCGGTTGAGATCAGCGACAACATGAAGAAGTACGGCGGCTTCATCCCGGGCATTCGTGCTGGCAAGCCGACCGAGGACTACCTGAGTTATGTACTCTCGCGTTTGACCGCACCGGGCGCGCTTTACCTTGGTATCATCTCGCTCATCCCATCGGTGGCGATCCTGCTGTTCAATGCTGATCAGAACTTCCCGTTCGGCGGGACAAGCCTCCTCATCATGGTGGGTGTTGGCCTCGACACTGTGAAGCAGATCGAGAGTCAGCTGCATCAGCGACACTACGAAGGGTTCCTCAAATGAGATTGATCATCATGGGGGCCCCGGGTGCAGGCAAAGGCACCCAGGCCCCCGGCATCGCCGCGCACTACGGCATCCCCGCCATCTCGACTGGCGACATCTTTCGCTCGAACGTGAAGCAGAAGACCGAGCTAGGACTTCAGGTGGAGGCCATCATGGCGGCGGGCGACTACGTCCCCGATGAATTGACCGAGCAGATCGTCGCCGATCGTCTCGACCAGGACGATGCCGCTCCCGGTTTCCTGCTCGATGGCTTCCCGCGTACCCTGCATCAGGTTGCCGCACTGGACGACTACCTGGCCGCGCACGACCACCAGTTGGACGCGGTGCTGTCGTTGACCGTCGACTCCGAGGCATTGATTCAACGGCTGCTGAAGCGTGCTCAGCTTGAGGGGCGCGCCGACGATACCGAGGAGACCATCCGGCACCGCATGGAGGTCTACGAACGCGACACCGAACCACTGCTCGATCACTACCGTGACCGGGGGCTCCTGGTCGAGGTCGACGGCGACGGCCAGGTTGCCGAGGTCGCCGAGCGAGCTGTCGCCGCACTCGACGGGGTAGCTGGCGCATAGTGGGCCAGCGAGGCATCGAGGTCAAGACCACCGAGCAGATCCAGGCAATGCGAAAGGCCGGTCTGGTGGTGGCCGAGGCTCTCATTGCGATGGGGGAGGCGGTGCGGGCCGGCGTCCGTACCGCGGACCTCGATGCAGTCGCACGTACGGTGCTGGCCGACAACGGCGCGGTCAGCTCGTTTCTGAACTACGGAGCCCAGTGGGGCATCGCGCCTTATCCGGCAACCGTCTGCATCTCGGTCAACGAGGTCGTCGTGCACGGCATCCCCGGTGACCGGGTGCTGGCCGATGGCGATATCGTCTCGGTCGACTTCGGCGCGATCGTCGACGGCTGGCACGGGGATGCCGCCCGCACGTTCATCGTCGGCGGCCGCACTGACCCCGAGGCGGCCGATCTGGTCGAGATCACCCGCAAGGCAATGTGGGACGGTGTCGCCGCGGTCGCAACAGCCAAGCGGGTCGGCGACATCAGTGGGGCCATTCAGGCGTCGGCAGATCATTGCGGACGACGCGTCGGCATCGTCCGCGAATACACCGGGCACGGCATCGGTTCTGCGATGCATCAGAACCCGGACGTGCCGAATTTTGGCTATGCGCGCCGAGGCCCTCGGCTGAGCGCCGGGATGTGCCTGGCCATCGAACCCATCTTCACTCTCGGCTCGCCGGGCACCGTCGAACTGGACGACGAATGGACTGCGGTAACCGACGACGGATCGTGGGCGGCGCACTGGGAGAACACGGTCGCGATCACCCAGGACGGCATCTGGGTGCTGACCGAACTCGACGGCGGACGTGCCGAACTCGCCGCCCGCGGCGTGGTGATCGACGAGCTCGGCTGAGCCGCGCCCTGCCGAACCGGGTCCCCGTCGGGTTCCGCGTGCCTCCCAGCTGGATCGTGTAGCTGCAGGGCTCAGGACGGGCCCCAGCGCTACACAATCCGGGTGATAGAGAAAAGCGGAGCCCCCGACCCGATCAGGAGGCGAAGACGCCCAGCAGCGGGTTCCACTGTGTGACCGTGAACGACTCGAGCACGTTGTTCAGCGACATCGGGTCCTGGGCGATCAGGGCGCGTACCTGGTCGGCGTCGTCGGCAGAGAAGACCAGCAGCGCCGAATCGCGCTGGACCCCGACGTAGGGGCCGGATGCCTTGAGCGTGCCCGCCTCGACCAGCGTGCGGAGATAGCTGCGGTGGTCGGGACGCACCCGGGCAACCAGTTCGGCGTCATTGCTGTAAACGTATTGCACTGCGAAATAGGCCATGGGCATAAGCCTAGGGGAGCCGTAGGTTCTCGCTTACGCAAGGCGCAGCACGCGATTCGCCAGAGCGTGCTCGCGTCCGGCTACAGCGTCCCGATTTGGGTCAATGCGGGCGCGAAGAGTAGCATGGGTCGTCGGTCATTGGGTTCATTGTGTCTTCAGCACAGTGCGCCGGGTGACGTGCGTCCAACATGCAGAGAGCAGGAGTGAATGGCGAAGAAAGAGGGAGCACTCGAACTCGAGGGAAGTGTGGTCGAGGCCTTGCCCAACGCGATGTTCCGCGTTGAGCTCGACAACGGGCACAAGGTACTTGCCACGATCAGCGGCAAGATGCGTCAGCACTACATCCGGATCCTTCCGCAGGACCGCGTCGTGGTCGAGTTGTCTCCGTACGATCTGACCCGCGGACGTATCGTCTACCGCCACAAATAACAAGGAGAAGCTCGAATGAAGGTTCAGCCGAGCGTCAAGAGGATCTGCGACAACTGCAAGGTGATTCGTCGCCGTGGTGTCGTCCGGGTTATTTGCACCAACCCGCGACACAAGCAGCGTCAGGGCTGATCCGACGCGCACGACCACAACTGAATATCTCAGCAACGTGAGCGCAACCTGACTCTTCGCGAGTTCAGAACTCACCCCCGGACGAAGGCCGGGGACCCAGACCCGGAGAACTCATCCGGCAAGGCGATCTGGGAACGCCTCACGCCACACACCTTCGCGTCGATCGCTTCGTATCGCGGTGGACGAATGAATCGAAAGGTAACCGCCACATGGCACGCCTCCAAGGAGTCGATCTTCCGCGCGAGAAGCGTCTGGAAATCGCACTCACCTACATCTACGGCATTGGTAAGACCCGTGCCGCCGAAACCCTGGCAGCCACTGGGATCAGTGGTGACATCCGCGTGAAGGACCTGACCGACGATCAGCTCGTCGCTCTGCGTGACTTCATGGACGCGAACTACGAGGTCGAAGGCGACCTGCGGCGCTCGGTTGCCGCGGACATCCGCCGCAAGATCGAGATCGGCACCTACCAGGGCCGCCGTCATCGCAGCGGGCTCCCCGTCCGCGGCCAGCGCACCCGCACCAACGCCCGAACCCGCAAGGGCAAGAAGAAGGCCGTTGCGGGCAAGAAGAAGGCTCGCTGAGCGGGTTAAGCCCTCACCCAGACATCTGCCAAGGAGAACAACAGACTTATGGCTACTGCAGGCCGGAAGGGCGCCGCTGCCAAGACGAAGGTGCGGCGCAAGGAAAAGAAGAATGTGGTTGCCGGACAGGCCCACATCAAGAGCACGTTCAACAACACCATCATCACCATCACCGACGCCAATGGCGCGGTCATCGCGTGGGCCAGCTCGGGCACCGTGGGCTTCAAGGGTTCGCGTAAGTCGACCCCGTTCGCTGCCCAGATGGCGGCCGAGGCCGCTGGCCGTCGCGCGATGGAGCATGGCATGAAGCGTGTTGACGTTTTCGTCAAGGGTCCCGGCTCGGGACGCGAGACTGCGATTCGTTCGCTCGGTGGAATCGGGCTCGAGGTGGGCACCATTTCGGATGTCACCCCGATGCCGCACAACGGCTGCCGCCCGCCGAAGCGCCGTCGCGTCTAGTCAACCCGAGCCTTAGAAAGGACTTAACACATCATGGCCCGTTATACCGGACCCATCACCAAGAAGTCCCGTCGCCTCGGGACCGACCTTGTCGGCAACGACAAGGCGTTCGAGCATCGTCCCTACCCGCCGGGCCAGCATGGCCGCGGACGCACCAAGGACTCCGAGTACCTGCTCCAGCTCAAGGAGAAGCAGAAGGCTCGTTACGCCTACGGTGTGCTGGAGAAGCAGTTCCGCCGCTACTACGCCGAAGCCGACCGGCTACCCGGCAAGACCGGCACCACGCTGCTGCAGATCCTCGAGTCGCGTCTCGACAACGTCGTGTACCGTGCTGGTTTCGCGTCGACCCGCCGTCAGGCACGCCAGATGGTCAGCCATGGCCACTTCCTGGTCAACGGCAAGCGCGTCACCATCCCGAGCTACCGGGTGACTGCCCTTGACATCATCGACGTCGCTCCGAAGTCGCTGAACATGACCCCATTCGTCATCGCCCGCGAGACCTGGGGCGAGCGCGACATTCCGGGTTGGTTGACAGTCAAGCCGAACCGCATGCGGATCCTGGTGCACCAGTTGCCCACCCGCGAGCAGATCGTGATCGACGTCAACGAGCAGGCGATCGTCGAACTCTATTCGAAGTAAGTACTGCAAACGGGGCGCGGAACCGTTCCGCGCCCCACTGATCGCGTCGTCATATAGCGGGCGGCGCGGGAAGGACACCTTATGCTCATCGCACAGCGCCCGACCCTTGTCGAAGAGGTCGTCGCCGACAATCGTTCACGGTTCGTGATCGAGCCGCTGGAGCCGGGTTTCGGTTACACGCTGGGCAACTCGCTGCGCCGGACTCTGCTGTCGTCCATTCCGGGCGCGGCGGTGACCAGCATCAAGATCGAGGGCAACCAGCACGAGTTCAGCACGGTGCCCGGCGTGGTCGAAGACGTCACCGAGATCATCTTGAACCTCAAGGGTCTGGTGCTCACCAGCGACAACGACGAGCCCGTCGCCATGTACCTGCGCAAGTCGGGTGCCGGCGCCGTGACCGCCGCCGACATCGCCGCTCCCGCCGGTGTCGAGGTGCTCAACCCTGAGCTGCACATCGCCGAACTGAACGAGAAGGGCGCCATCGAGATGGAGCTCATCGTCGAGCGTGGCCGCGGCTACGTTTCGGCCGCTCAGAACGACAACCCGGATGCAGAGATCGGCCGCATCGCAGTCGATTCGATCTACTCGCCGGTCACCAAGGTGACCTACAAGGTCGAGGCCACTCGCGTCGAGACCCGCACCGACTTCGATCGTCTGATCATCGACGTCGAGACGAAGCCCGCCATCACCCCGCGTGATGCCGTCGCCAGCGCAGGCAGGACCCTGGTCGAGCTCTTCGGTCTGGCGCGCGAGCTGAACGTCGAGGCCGAGGGCATCGAGATCGGCCCGAGCCCGATAGACGAGCAGCTCGCCGCTGATATGCAGTTGCCGGTCGAGGACCTCAACCTCACCGTCCGTTCGTACAACTGCCTCAAGCGCGAGGGCATCCACACCGTGGGTGAGTTGGTCGGACGCAGCGAGCAGGATCTGCTCGACATCCGCAACTTCGGCTCGAAGTCGATTGACGAGGTCAAGCAGAAGCTGGCCGAACTCGGCCTGGCCCTCAAGGACAGCGCCCCCGGCTTCGATCCGCTGGCCGCCGCCGATCAGTTCGCCGACGCCGATGGCGACGAGGACGACGAGTTCATCGAGACCGAGCAGTACTGATCCGTCACTAACCACCTGGAGAACCAATAATGCCCAAGCCAACCAAGGGCCCCCGCCTCGGCGGCAGCCCTGCCCACGAGCGGATCATCCTGGCCAACCTGGCCAGCCAGCTGTTTGAGCACGGCCGCATCACCACCACCGAGACCCGCGCGCGTCGTATGCAGCCGCTGGCCGAGAAGCTGATCAGTAAGGCCAAGCGAGGCGACCTGCACAACCGTCGGATCGTCCGCCAGACGATCACCAGTGCGGATGTGCTGCACACGCTGTTCGCCGAGATCGCCCCGATGATGGAGGGCCGCGACGGCGGGTTCACCCGCATCACAAAGATCGGTCCCCGTAAGGGTGACAACGCTCCGATGGCTGTCATTCAGCTGGTGACCGAGCCTGTCGGGTCAAAGAAGGCCGCTCCGGCGGCCGCTGAGGTGGCCGCTGCCATCAATGAGGCTGCCATCGTCGAGGCGCCCGAGGAAGGCCTCGTTGAGGCCGTCCAGACCGCCGCAGATGACGTCGAGGCGGACGCGGCCGACGAGGCCGCTGCCGAGCAGACGGCCGACGAGGACAAGACTGAGTCCTGATCGTCGGTCATTGAACGCCGAGACCGGCGGTACCCGAGTGGGTGCCGCCGGTTTCGTCTTTTCCTCTCCCGGCCCCGGCTCAACTCGTACACTCAGTAGGTCGTCTGCTTGAGGAGGCCCGAATGGCTAGGCTGCGTATCGCCCAGCTCGCCAACTTCGTCAGCGAGACCTCGGGCGGTATGAAGGTTGCCATCGATCGACTGGGCAGCGGCTACCTGGCGGCTGGCGCCGAGCGGATGCTGATCATCCCCGGCCGCCGTGACAAGATCAGCGAGACCGAGATGGGCGTGGTCGCCGAAGTCCGTGCCCCCAGGCTCTCATCGACCTACCGGATGATCGCGGAGCCCTGGCGCGCCTTCGACGTACTGAGACGCTTCAGGCCGACCTCGGTGGAGAGCTCCGACAAATGGACGCTGTCGGGGGTCGGAGGATGGGCCGCCCGGCACTCGGTCGGTTCTGTGCTGTTCAGCCATGAGCGTTTGGACGACATGGCAGCCGGCTGGTCGCGTTCGCGACGACTCGTCCGGCCCCTAGTGGCGGCGATGAACAGGCGATTGGCCACCGGATTCGACATCGTCGTGGTGACCTCGGACTACTCAGCCGGCGAATGGAGCGGCCTGAGCGCGGACCTGCGCAAGGTGCCGCTCGGTGTCGACCTCGAGACCTTCAACCCGGACAAGGGAGCACCTGACCCCGGTCCCGGCCCGTTGCAGCTGTGCTATGTCGGTCGGATGTCTCATGAGAAGCATCCGCAGCTGGGCGTCGCGGCGGCCGCGGAACTGCATCGCAGGGGCGTCGGGTTCGAGTTGCACATGTACGGCACAGGCCCCGACCTGAAGTCGCTGCGCGCTCAGGCGGGACGAGCACCCGTCCAATTCCACGGCTTCGTTGCCGGACGAGACGATGTCGCGCGTCGGTTGGCGGCGTCCGATATCTCGCTGTCGGTGAGCCCGACCGAAACCTTCGGACTGGCGGTACTGGAGGCGCTGGCTTGCGGGACGCCGGTGGTCACCGCGGACCGTGGCGGTGCACGCGAGCTCATCACATCGCGCTGCGGCGAATGGGGCAGCCCGGATGCGTGCGGTATTGCCGACGCTATTGAGCTGTTGGCGGACAGACTATCGCCGCAGGTGCGTACCGCGGCCCGTTCCCATGCAGCTGAATACGACTGGCAGACGCCGGTATCGCGGATGATGGAGATACACGAGCAAGCGGCGGAGAAAGGCAGGCGAGCACGATGAAATCCAAGGGCGCATGTTGGTTGGCCGGCTTGGTAGTGGCCTCGGCTTTGGGATTTGCGCCGGTGGTGGCGCGAGCGCCGAAGCCGGCGATGAACCTGCCGCGTGATGTCCGCGACCTCCACGAGGCACTGGCCGACTGCCTCGAGTCCAGGCTGGATGGCTGGGAGTTGGTGGACTATACGACCAGGCTGGTCAACGACAAGTTCACCCGCTATTCGATCTGGCACCTCTGGGAGAACTCCGGGCAGGCATTCAAGAACAGCCGCGGGTTCTCCGAGCAGTACAACCTGGCGCTGGCTCGTATCCTGTCAGGACTCGGCTTCAACGTGCAGGCCGTGCACGCCGGGCATGTGCGTTTCGATCCCGAGCGTCCGGGCACCTCGACCTGGCGCAACGGGCACACCTGGGTGCGGGTCAGCTATCAGGGAGACACCCGAGATGTCTGTGCCTCCCGGGCAGGGCATCGTGCCGGACGAGTGAGCTTCACCGCGCTGAGCGACGTCAGACCAGTGCGTATCTGGACCGGGGCAGTGATCCGGCTCGGCTTCGCCGGCCCGCTGTGCTTTGAGGTCTGGAAGTCGTGGCTTTCGGGGCATCCCGTGCCCCGCTGGGTCTTCCGCGGCTTCCACGACCGCGGCTGAATGCTCTGTTCGGTAGCCGCTGCCGATAGTCACAGCGGCTACCGAGATGCCGCGGTTTTTCGGTAGCCGCTGTTGTCTTCGGTAGCTGCTGTGCCCCAGTGGTCCGCCCGAGCCGAGTGGTCTGAGCAGGGTCCTAAGCCAGTGCGGGGCCGGGCGGAGGGATCTCCGCTCGGCCCCGCACTTCGGAGGGTCCTTTG
>NZ_JAVTWX010000151.1:0-12225 GCF_032229645.1 Brooklawnia sp. | reverse complement strand
GGTGGGCCCCCGGGGGCCGCCCCGCCGGGCGGTAACAACCCGGGTACCCACCCGGGGGGGGGGCGGGGGGGGGGCACCCCCCCCGGCCCCCCCACTTCGGAGGGTCCTTTGAGTGCTATCAGATCAGGGTCAGCTCAGACCCAGCTTGGCCGTGCAGGCCGGCCAGGCGCCCCAACCTTGGGCTGCCTGAACCTTCTCGGCGATCGCGATCTGCTGCTCGCGGGTGGCCAGATTGGCGGTGGCGGCGTAGGCGGTGCCACCGTATGCGGCCCAGGTGGAGGCGTTGAACTGCAGGCCGCCGTAGTAGCCGTTGCCGGTATTGATGGCCCAGTTACCGCCCGACTCGCACTGCGCGATGGCGTCCCAGGTGCTGCCGTTCGACACCGTGGGAGTGGCGGCCGACGATGATGTGGACGGCTCCGCCTTGGTACCGACCTTGACCTCGCGGTTGACCGGCTCGCTGAGTACGGACTCGGAGACGACGGTACGCGACTCCTCCTGGCCATCGACCTTGACGATCTTGAAGACGACGCTCTTCTCGCCTTCCTTACCTTCGGTGACTACCTGAGTGGTGCCCGAGGTGAGGCTGGAATCCTCGGTGCTCACCGTCTGGTAGTCGACGCTCTGCGTGGTGGTCTCTTCGGAAACTGCGACGCGTTGGACGGTGATGGCGAGTCCGGCCGATACCGCAGTGTCGGCGCCGGGGTTCACCCTGTCATCGGCCCCGAGGGCGATGCCTTTGTCCGAAAGCAGTTCGGCCACCGTCGAGGCCGACGAGCGACCGTCGATGGTTTGGCCGTCCACGGTGATGTGGATCTCCTTCGGGGTGGTGGCGGTGACCGTGAGGCCCTCGCGTCCCAGCGGCGTGGAGCGGTCGACCGAGAGCCGGGTCTCCGGATCGTGCAGACCGATCTCGGTGAGAGCATCGGCGACGGTCGTGGCGCTCGTCCAGTAGACCTGCTCAATGCCATCTGTGATGACCGTGAGCTGACGCGCGTACTTGATGGTGACCGTCGAGCCGTCCGAGATCGATGCGTCGGCGGCGGGAGTGACCTCGTCCTTGTCGGAAAGCGTGATGTTCTGTGCGTCGAGCAGGTCTTGGACGTCGGTGCCCCAGACGGTGACCTCCTGGGCCTGCCCGTCCACATGAAGAGTCACGTCTTTGTTCATTGCGCCGGCATAGCTGCCGAAGCCGAGGGAACCCGCTGCCACGGTGCCTGCCACAATGCCGATCACGGCCTTCTTGGTTATCTTCAAGGGTCTCTCCGGTTCTCGGTTTCGTCCGACTACGTGATGTTCTTGAGGTTTTCGGTTGGAAGTCGCGGTATTTGAGGAAGTCAGTGTTCGGTCCTCAGTATTCGGCTTGCTTCGCAAGCCTCTTGTTAGCTTCAATCGGCTCGGGAATCGCGAGCAAGCTCGCATTCCCTCGCCTCAATCGCTAATACCAGCCATAGGAGTAGGAGTGCGCGAGTGCCTGCTGCCAGCCGCCGTAACGCTCCTTCACGTATTGGTCGCCCCACTTGAGTGCGACGATCGGATCATTCCAATTGGCGCCGAGCTTGGAGCAGGGGAGCGCCTGCACCAGCCCGCAGGCGCCGCCATTGGGATTCACCGCATTCGGGTTCCAGCTCGACTCGCGCTGAACCAGGATCTCCGCCGCCGACCAGTCAGGCTCGGGGATTCCCGCGGCGGCCATCCAATCTGCGTGGCTACCGGTGTAACTCGTGGCCTTGGTGCCCACCGCGACCTGCTCATCCACCGGCTGAGTGGTGATGTCCTCCCGCAGCACGGTGCGGGATTCTTCGACCCCGTTCACGTTGGTGACCTGGTAGATGACGGTCTTCTCGCCTGCTTTGCCCTCGTTGGTGACCTTGGTCACGCCCTTGGCCAGGGTCGCATCCTCGGTGCGGACGCTCTGGTAGTCGATCCGCTGAGTCTCGGTGACCTCGGCGAGCGCTACTCGCTGCACCTCGACGGTGTCGCCCTCGGTGAGTGTCGCAGTGCGGCCGAGGGAGATGCGGTCATTGACACCCAGCTGAATCCCGGCCTCGTTGAGCAGGCTCTGGACATCGGCCGCAGTTGTGGTGGTATCGGTGGTCTGGCCGTCGACGGTCAGATGAACGGTCTTGGGGGTGCTCGCGCTGAAGGTCAGCCCTTCGCGTCCGAGTGGGGTGGAGCGGTCGACCGAAAGCCGGGTCGCCGGGTCGTGCAGCCCGATCTCGGCCAGGGCTTGAGCCACCGAGGTGGCCGTGGTCCAGTAGGTCTGGGAAACGCCGTCGGTGATCACGGTGATCGGACGCACGTAGTTGATGGCGATCTCGGCACCGTCGAAGACCGGTGAGTTGGCGGCGGGAGTGAGTTCGTCCGCCGCACTGACGTCGATGTCGTTGGCGTCGAGCACGTCTTGTACGGTTCGTCCCCAGACATGCACGATTTGCTGCTGGCCGTCGACACTCAGCGCAACGGCCTTGCTGGCCGCGCTGACTGCTCCGCCAACGCTGAGGGACCCTACTGTGACGACTCCCGCGATAGCTGCGGCGATGGGTCGTTTCATTGGTTCGTACTCTCCAGTGCGCTGGACGACTCGGGCGAGTACAAGCTTACCCAAATCCTGAGAATAATCCAAGAAAACTCGAAGAGTTACATAAAGACCGTAGTCAGGCCGGACGCGGTTTTCTTAGCTTCTCTCAGAAGTCTGCGCAAAGCGAGGCTCCCCCGTCCGAAAGGACGAGGGAGCCTGCGTGAATCGCGCGGGATCGCGGAGGTTCCCTACTTCGCCGAGGCCTTCGCGAAGCGCTCAGCCACATCGCCCCAGTTGACGATCTTCCAGAACGCGGTCACGTAGTCGGCCTTGACGTTCTTGTACTGGAGGTAGAAGGCGTGCTCCCACATGTCCAACAGCAGCAGCGGAACCGAACCCACCGGCAGGTTGTTCTGCTGGTCGTAGAACGCGAGCGTGTTCAGGCGACTTGCGATCGGGTCGTAGACCAGCGCGCCCCAGCCCGAGCCCTGAATCGACTTGGCGGCCTCGCTGAACTGTGCACGGAAGCCCTCGAAGGAGCCGAAGTACTCCACGATCGCAGCGGCCAGATCGCCGTCCGGACGCTCGGGGGCGTTCGGGGTGAGGTTCTTCCAGAAGATGCTGTGGTTCGTGTGACCGCCGAGGTTGAAGGCGAGATCCTTCTCGAGCTTGCTGATCGCACCGAACTCGCCTTTGTCGCGGGCCTCGGCCAACTTGTCCAATGCGGTGTTGGCGCCGTCAACATAGGCCTTGTGGTGCTTGTCGTGATGCAGTTGCATGATCTCGGCGCTGATATAGGGCTCCAGCGCGCTGTAGTCGTAGTCGAGATCAGGCAAGGTGTAGATCGCCATTATCGCTTTCTTCCTCTCCCGTTCGGGGTCTGGTGGTGGTTCCCGGAAAGACCGAAACCGGGCGCCGTTGTGAAGTACAGCGACTCCCGGTCCCGGGTTTATTCCATCTGAGACGGATTTGGCTCAGCCCTTGATATCGTCCGCTGCGTCCTTGACGGCGTCCTTCACCTGTTCGCCGGCCTGCTTCAGCTTCGCCTTGGCCTGGTCGACCTTGCCTTCGGCCTCCAGTCCCTTGTCGCCGCCGGCGCTCCCGACGCCTTCCTTGATCTTGCCCGCAGCCTCGTCAGCCTTGTTCTTGATGTCGTCGCCCAAACCCATGATGATCTCCTCTGGTAGCCGTGAGATTCGCCCTATTTCTTCCACGCTAGGTGGGGTCGGATGACCCTCGTCGGGGATTCGCTCCAAGCGGAACACCCGGAATCCCTTCGCAGAGGCGATACGCTCGGTCTGCCAGCCCTGCCCGGTGAGCCAGGTCTGCAAGGAATCCGCGCCTAGGTTCTTTCCGGCCACCAGGAAGGCGATGCCGCCCGGGCGCAGCCTCGGCAGCCACGTTCGCAGCAACTCATGCAGTGCCTGCTTGCCGATCCTGATCGGCGGGTTCGACCAGATTTCGTCGTATCGAAGATCGGCGGGCACCTCGTCGGGTCGCCCCGCCCGCACCCGGTCGCCGACCCCCAACGCGTGCGCGTTCTCCCGGGTGAGTTGTACGGCTAGCTCGTTGACGTCGACCGCATCCACGTTCGCGCCGGGGCACTCGGTGGCCAGCGCGATGGCGATCGGCCCGAAGCCACAGCCCAGATCGAGCAATCGCTTTGCGTCCGGATCAGGCGGGGTGGTCGAGCGCAACAGCACCCTGGTGCCGATGTCCAGGCGGTGCGAGCTGAAGACCCCCGGAGCCGACCAGAACTCGTATTCGCGGCCCCAGATCGTGGCGTGCACACGGTGCCTGGACGACTGGTCTGCGGGGGTTTCGAAGTAGTGACTCACCGGTCGATCTCCTGCGGGGTGCGAAATGAGCGGGCCTGTGCGGCACGCGCTGCCAACTGGTCGTCAGCGGGATAGCCGACTTCTTCGAGACAAAGCCCGTGCGCCGGCATCACATAGACGTCGTTGTGCCGCACCGGGTGCGCGGCGACCGTGCGCAGCCAGGCCAGGTCCCGGCGTCCGGCGCCGACCGCCCAGATCGCGCCGACCAGTGAGCGCACCATCGAGTGACAGAAGGCGTCCGCCTGAACATGGCATTCGATCCATCCGGTGCCGTCGGTGCGTCTGATCGCGTAGAAGTCCGTGAGATGACGGATGGAGGTACCGAAATCATCACGCCGGCAAAACGGTGCGAAATCGTGCAGCCCGAGCAGGCTAGCGGAGGCCTGGTTCATCGCGTCCAGATCGAGACTCTCCCGCACCCGGACGACATGTCCGCGCAGCAGCGGGTCGGGCCGAGAATCGGCATCCCACAGGCGAAACACATAGTGCCTCCAGATCGCCGAGAAGCGCGCGTCGAAACCCTCCGGAGCGCGGCTCACCTGGTTCACCACGACATCGTCGGGAATCACCCGGAGCAACCGCTGGGCCAGATGGGTGGCATCGTATTCCCGGGCCAGGTCCATGTGCGCGACCTGTCCCCGAGCATGCACGCCGGCGTCGGTGCGCCCGGCCACCGTCAACCGCACGGGTTCTGCGGTGCGTAGCACGGTGCTGATCCAGCTCTCCAGGGTGCCCTGCACGGTTCGAAGGTCATTCTGGGATGCCCAACCGTGAAAGCCGCTGCCGTCGTAGGCGATGTCCAGGCGCCAGCGCCGGTCCGGCTTGGACGACGGGTCGAGGCGAGCCGGGACCGGACACGCTGGTTCGGCGGCCCGATCGCTGGGCTGGGGTAGCGGCGATCTCATGGGACCCTCCGGTAGCACAGGTCGACGACCGGACGCCCGGCGGCCAGCCCACGCTGTTCGAACTTGGTGATCGGACGCTCGTCGGGACGGGGCGCCCAGCCGCCGGGCGTGGCGTACTCGTTGATCAGGCCGGGCGTCGAATCCAGCACCTCGCGCATCTGATCGGCGTAGTCCGGCCAATCGGTCGCGACCAGCCAGCATCCCCCAATCGTGAGCCGGCTGGCCGCTACCTCCGAGAAGGCGGGGGACACCAGCCGCCGCTTGTGGTGACGCTTCTTCGGCCACGGATCGGGGAAGAAGAGGCTCAGCCGCGCGATCGAACTCGGAGCGAAGAGGTGGTCGAGTGCCTGCACCGCGTCCACCATCATCAGCCGGGCATTGGCAGCCCCGGCCGCTGCGAGCTTCGACATGGTGCTCGCCACGGCCCGCTCATAGACCTCAAAGCCGATGAGGTTTGCCTCAGGATGAGCCAGGGCGCTGGCGACCAGCGAATCTCCGGTGCCAGAACCGATCTCGACGAAGACCGGTGAGTTCTCGGCGCCGACCGGACGCCCGAACTCGGCGTTCCAGTCGACTTGGGCGCAGGATGCGATCGATGTGCTCAGCTCACCGCGCGGCACCTCGATCAGATACTGCGGGGCGAGTCTGTCGAGCGCGCGCTGCTGGCTGGGATTCATCCGGGGGCTACGGCGCACAAACGACACCACTGCGGGTAGCTCTCGTCCAGGCGCTTCAGACATGGTGAACAGCTTAGGACCCCCGAAGAATTGTCGCTGCGTGTCGCTTCGGTGATCGGGCGCCACCGGCTCTGGCACGATGGGTACATGCGTACCCTGCTCAATCTGATCTGGCTGGTTCTCGGGGGCATCTGGCTCGCCGCAGCCTACTTCGTCGCGGGCATCATCGCCTGCCTGCTGATCATCACCATTCCGGTGGGTCTCGCCTCGTTCCGGATGGCCCGCTATGTGCTGTGGCCCTTCGGCTCCGTGGTCGTGAAGAAGCCGAACGCCGGCGCGGGTTCGACGATCATGAACATCATCTGGTTCATCACCGTCGGCTGGATCCTGGTCGTCATTCACGTGATCACCGCGCTCACCCAGGCGGTGACCATCGTCGGTATCGCCAACGCCGTCGTGTCGATCATGATGATCCCGGTCACCGCGTTCCCGTTCGGCAAGGACGTGCTCGACAAGGACGACCCGCGCGCCGCCTACCAGACTTCGCTCGTCCAGTGGCGCTGACGGGTTGAACCGGGCTGGTCTGGTTGTTCCCTGCGTGCCTGCTGATCTCTGGCAAGCGAAGACCATAGCGACTGCCGAAAACAGCAGCGGCTAGCGAATCCTCGCTAGCCGCTGCTGTTTTGGGTAGCTGCTGCGGTCAGGCCTTCATGAACTCCTGCACCATGTTCTGCGGCATCAGCTCGTAGCCGTGGAAGACGCGAGTGAAGCTGCCCGAGCCGCGCGCAAGCCCACGCAGGTCGATCGCGTAACGGCTGAGTTCGCTCTGCGGCACCAGCGCCCGGACGATCGACTGTCCCTTCTCGTTGGCATCGGTGCCGAGCACCTGACCACGGCGATTGCCCAGGTCGGTCATCACCGCGCCGAGGTGCTCGTCGGAGACCGTGACCGTCACTTCGTCCACGGGCTCCAGCAACGCCACCGTGGACGAGGACGCCGCCTCCTTCAACGCGAGCGCTCCGGCCGACTGGAAAGCCATGTCGGACGAGTCGACCGAGTGCGACTTGCCGTCGTAGAGGGTCACCTTGACGTCGACCATCGGGTATCCGGTCAGCGTGCCCTTCTCCATCTGCGCACGAACGCCCTTCTCGACCGACGGAATGAACTGCCGCGGCACGGCGCCGCCGACAACCTGGTCGATGAACTCGAATCCGGCGCCGCGTTCGTTCGGCTCGACGCGGATATCGCAGACCGCGTACTGGCCGTGCCCGCCGGATTGCTTGACATGGCGTCCATGCGCGGTAACCGGGGCGATGAAGGTCTCCCGCAGTGCGGCGCGGATCTGATCGGCGGTGATGTTGACGCCGTACTTATCGCGCAGCCGGCTCATCAGCAGGTCCTGGTGGGCCTGGCCCATCGACCACAGCAGCAGCTGGTCGGTGCCGGCGGCCCGTTCCAGCCGGATGGTGATGTCCTCGATCACCAGCCGCTGCAGGGCTCCGGCGAGCTTGTCCTCATCATTGCGGCTGGCCGCACGGATCGCGACCGGCAGCAGCGGCTCGGGCAGCAGCCAGGGTTCGATCACCACGGGGTTGGCGGGATCCGACAAGGTGTCGCCGGTCTCGGCGGTGCCGAGCTTCGCGACCATCACGATCTCGCCCGCGACCGCGGCATCCTTGGGGTAGAGGTCCAGGCCGCTGGGTGCGCTCAGCAGACCCACCCGCTCGTCGTCGTCGTGATCGGGATGATGCGAATTGGACGCACCCTGCAACTGTTCGCGATGCCCCGCCACATGAACCGCGGTATCGGGGCGCAGCGTGCCGCTGAAGACGCGGACCATCGACTGGCGACCGGCGTAGGGATCGGACGTGGTGCGGATGACCTGGGCGAGCAGCGGTCCAGCGGGATCCACCTCGGGAGGATCGATCGGATCGCCGGCAAGATTGGCCATCATCGGTGGTTGATAGCGCAGCGGAGTCGGGAAACCGCGATCGATCACACTGATCAGCTCTTCGGTACCGACCCCGGTAGTCGTGACGGGAATCACCGGGTAGAACTTGCCGTGGTACAGCGCCTTCATCAGATTGCTGACGACCTCGTCGACCGCCAGCTCATCGCCTTCGAAGTAGCGCTCGAGTAGCTCGTCGTCCTCGGACTCGGTGATGATCGACTCGACATAGTCGGTGCGGAAGTCTTCGATCGCTGCCAGCTCGGCCGCGTTGGCAGCCCTCGACACACGGCGTCCCGATGAGTAGTCGTGCACCTTCTGACTGAGCAGTGACAGGTTGCCGACGATCTGGTCGTCCTCGCCGACGAAGGGAAGATATGAGGGATGTACACCCGCCCCGAAGACCTCCTGGCAACGCTGCACGGTCTGTTCGAAGCTGGCATGCTCGGTGTCGAGCTTGGTGACCACGATCGCGCGCGGCACGCCTGCGCCGGCGCATTCGGACCACAGAATCTGGGTGATGGCATCGATGCCGTCGGCGGCGCTCACGATGAACAGCGCGGCGTCAGCGGCGCGCAATCCGGCGCGAAGCTCGCCGACGTAGTCGGGATTGCCCGGCGCGTCCAGCAGGTTGATGACGGTCGACTGCCCGGTGGTGATAGTGGCCAGTGTCAGCGCCGCCGAGCGTTCCGCATTCTCCTTCTCACCGCGATATCCGGGGATACGAGTCTTGATCAGGTTCTCGAACAATGTGGTCTTGCCCGAACCAGCAGATCCGACCAGGACCACATTGCGTATGTCTGCCGGAGAGGTCACCTTGGGTGCTTGAGTGCTCGTCTTTGAAGCCATGACCCAACATTGCCGCGCTCGGTGGTCTCCCGCAAGGATTCCGTCGCATCTGGCTGCCGAATTGGGGCGCGGGACGCTGCTCGGGTCGTCCGCCTCTGCAACGCGCCCGCTCGGTATTGGTGCTGCGCATCCTCGGTTGGGTAGTCTCGCCAGGTGTCATCGCCTTCACAGACCGTCAGCCGCTACTCGGGTTTTCGTCCCGAGGTGCAGGGTCTGCGCGCCCTCGCCGTGCTGATGGTGGTGGTGTATCACATCTTCATTGGCCGTGTTTCCGGCGGTGTCGACATCTTCTTGCTGATCTCGGCGTTCTTCATGACGGGCTCCTTCGTCCGCAGGATGGAGGCCGGTAGGCCGCTCGCGATTCCACGCTATTGGTTGCACACGTTCAAACGGCTGCTGCCGTTGGCCGTGATCACTATTCTGCTGACATCGTGGGCGCTTTCCTCCTGGTATCCCGAATGGGCGGAGTGGACCTATCGAGAGGACGCGTTGGCGTCCATCTTCTATCGGGAGAACTGGCATCTGGCGGCTGTGGGGGCCGACTATTACGCAGCGACCCAATCGCTTGCCTCGCCGTTTCAGCATTTCTGGTCGCTATCGGTGACCGGCCAGGTCTTCTTGATCTGGCCGTTGATCTTCGGGCTCGGCCACCTGATCTGCCGTGCCACCGGGTGGCGTCCGGTCAAGGTACTCGCGGTCATCTTCGGCTTGATCTTCGTGGGTTCGCTGGCGTACTCGACGTACATCACCGCCGCAGATCAGCAACTCGCGTACTTCGACACCCGGGCCAGGCTGTGGGAGTTCGCTCTCGGATCGCTGCTGGCACTGGCTATCCCGTTGGTGAATCCTGCCAGGCGGGCCCGGATGGCTCTGGGTTGGATCGGGTTGGCGGCGATGATCTCGTGCGGTTTGGTGCTCGATGTGCAAGGCGTCTTCCCGGGCTGGATCGCCCTGTGGCCGCTGGGTGCGGCGGCCGCGATCATGATCGCGGGCCAGTCCGATTCGCGGTTCGGTGTCGACCGTTTCCTGTCGTGGACGCCGATGCAGCGGTTGGGAGATTCGGCCTACGCGCTCTATCTGGTGCATTGGCCGATTCTCACCACCTATCGCGCCGTCACCGACGACCTGGAAGTCGGCGTCATTGCGGGGACGATCCTCGTCCTGGTCTCGATCGGGATCGCGGTGGCCGCGACCAGATACATCGATGAGCCGCTGCGCGGTTGGCGCTGGGCCGACGCGAGTACCACCCACATGGCGGTGCTGGTAGCGGCGAGCTTGACGATTGCGGCAGTGCCGGTCAGCGGCTGGATCAACGTCGAGACCAGCCGGCTACGCGCGGAGACCGAACAGGCCCGAGCGGACTTCGCGCTGAACAATCCCGGAGCGCAGACGCTGACCGACGGTTTCGTATACGACGGCTATCCCGGTGCGCAGGTGCTGCCGCGGGTGGGTGAACTCGATGACCAATGGATGGAGATGCCGGACTCGTGTGCTGGCAGATTCGCGCCGCGAGAGGAGCTCTCGCCCGGCTATTGCTGGCAGACCCCGACCGTCTTCCTGCCCGCGCGGACCGTCGTGGTGGTGGGCAACTCCCATACCCAGCAGCTGTTGGCAGCGCTGGTGCCGATCGCCGAGGAACGCAACTGGCAACTCGTCGCGCTGCTGCAGCCCGGCTGCAGTTTCGGCCTCGACGGCCCCGACCTGTGCGTGCAGACCAGCGCTGCCTTCCTGCGATATCTACTTGAGGTGCAGCCCGATGCGGTCGTCACCATGGGTACCCGCAGCGAGGTCGAAGACCCGGACGGCGAGTTCATCCCCCTGGGCTTCGACGAGGTCATCGATCCGCTTCTCGATCAGGGGATCTCGGTCGTGGGCATTCGCGACACTCCTCGTTTCGAGGTCAGCCGGGTCGACTGCTGGACGAGGAACCGCGACTCGCTGGACAACTGCACGGTGCCGGTGGACGAGCTACTGGCACCCGAAAGCCCCGGAGATGCCTGGGCCGAGAGCCGTGACGGATTCACCTCGCTGGATCTGACCGACCTCTACTGCCCCGGCGGCCAGTGCCCGGCGGTGATCGGCAATGTGCTGGTGTGGATGGACTACGACCATCTGAGCAGGGATTACGCCTCGACGATGGCGGGGCCTGCCTATGACCGTGTGGTGGCCGCGGTGGAGGGGCTGTCGTTTTGACCTGAGGCGGACGGCTGGTTACAGTGGACACGGTCGTTCCCGCGCGGTGCCTTGACGGCACCGGGTCCCAGGAAGAATGGGAACGGCCATTGAAGCATGTTCATGCGAGCGCGAGCCCGTGTGTTCTGGACATCCACAACCGGAAGACGCACTAACCGTGACTACTTACAGCCCGAAGCCTGGTGAGATCACCAGGAATTGGCTCGTGATCGATGCCACAGACGTCGTGCTCGGACGCTTGGCCACCACGGTGGCCGGGCTGCTGCGCGGCAAGAACAAGCCGACTTTCGCCCCGCACATGGACGGCGGCGATTTCGTCATCGTCGTCAATGCCTCCAAGCTCGCGTTGACCGGCAAGAAGGCGACCGACTCGAAGCGTTACACCGTCTCGGGCCGCCCCGGCGGTCTGCGCACTCGCACCGCCGGTGAGCTTCGCGACAACGATCCCCGCGCACTGGTGGAGAAGGCCGTCTGGGGCATGATGCCGAAGAACAAGCTGAGCCGTCAGCAGATGAGCAAGCTCAAGGTCTACTCCGGACCCGATCACCCGCACGCTGCGCAGCAACCGCAGCCTTACGAGATCACCCAGATCGCGCAGTGAGCGCGCACAACAACGAGGATTTGATCGTGTCCGACACTCAGACCGAAGAAGTCGAAACCAACACCACGCCGTTCACCGACGAGCAGAACCGCGAGATCGCCTATCGCGCGGATTCGGCGGCGGGCACCCAAGGCGCATCGTCGTCGCGTCCGTCCGTGATCGCTCCCGGGCAGGGCACCGGCCGCCGCAAGGAAGCCATCGCCCGCGTCCGCCTGGTGCCCGGCACCGGCAAGTGGTCGATCAACGGCCGTTCGCTTGAGGAGTACTTCCCCAACAAGGTGCATCAGCAGTCGATCAACGAACCGTTCGTTACCGCCGGCGTCGTGGATTCCTACGATGTGATCGTGCGGATCAACGGCGGTGGCGTTACCGGTCAGGCCGGTGCGCTGCGCCTGGGCATCGCCCGTGCGCTGAACGCCATCGACACCGAGGCCAGCCGTCCTGCCCTCAAGAAGGCCGGCCTGCTGACCCGCGACGCCCGCATCAAGGAGCGCAAGAAGGCCGGTCTCAAGAAGGCCCGCAAGGCTCCGCAGTACTCGAAGCGCTGATCTTTCGTATCCGCAGGTCGCGCGACCTTCTTCCTGCACAGCGGCCGACCACCCCCCGTGGTGGGGCCCCGTGGGGTTGGGTGCCCGTTTTTTGAGCCCGGTGTGCGGCCCCCACCCCAAACCCCTTATTGCAGCAGATTTTGTA
>NZ_JAVTWX010000150.1:0-25156 GCF_032229645.1 Brooklawnia sp. | reverse complement strand
TTCCTGCCGTCGTAGCTGTCCTCAACCACCACAGCTACAGCTTCTGGGACTGGGTCGGCCCGCTGATGCCAGCCGATCTGCATTTCCTGCGCCACGACGGTTCAGTCATCCTCGGAACAGTGACCTGCGATGCCTATGCCTGGCTGGAGGTCGATGACCAAGAGTTCGCCACCATCGCAGCTGTGTTCCCACCAGAGGCCCGTCTGGGAGCGTTCGATCCGATCGACGAGATAGACGCCTGGTTGTCGACCTATCGCGGAGACCTCGAATGGGCCGGCGAACTGACGATTTCTGAGAACAGTGCCGATGAAGAACCGTGGCGCTTCGTCGCAGTATCCTCGCCAAAAATGACCGCAACTCTCCGTCTGGACGCGCACGGAAACCTGTCGGTCTCGTATCAGCACGACTCCGTGAACCAAGAAGAGCAGCACGAAGTGTCCACGCCACAACAACTCCAGCGCCTCTTCACGTCCTTATGGGCTGGTGATCTTGGACGAGCCGACCGAACATCTCGACCGCGAGACCGCGCAGGCGCTGCTGGACGACCTGTTCACAACGCTTGTCCAGAGCAGCCTTGGTCTGCCGCTCCGGGCAGCCTGCGCTGATAGCTGAGCGATCAACTATTCTGGAACGGTTGGGCCTGCGCTAGCGTTATCGGCATCATGAACAAGATCGTGGGAATCATCGGTGCCGGCAAGGTCGGCAGCGCCATCGGGCGACTCGCTGCCGACTCCGGATGGCAGGTCCTGTTCTACGACGTCGCTCCTATCGAGAACGTAAACGCAGCTGTGCTTGCCACAGATTCCAACACGCGGTTCGCTGAGTTGCCCGAACTCATCGACACCGCCGACATCGTGGTTCTCGCGATACCCTTCGGGATCGCGTCCGGGGCCGACCTTTCGGCGCTCAGTGGCAAGGTGGTGGTCGATCCCACCAACCATTGGCCCGGGGTGGACGGTCCGATGCCCGAATTGGACGCCTGGCCGGGCTCGACAAGCGGCCTGCTGGCCAGCCACAGTCCGCAGGTGCGTCTGGTCAAGTCGCTCAATCACCTCAGCTATCACGATTTCACGTCGGACGCGCGGTCCGCCGGGGCCTCCCCCAGACGCGCGATCGCCGTGGCCTCCGACGATGCGGCTGCTCGTGAGGTTGCCTGTCAGTTCGTGAACGACATCGGTTTCGATCCGGTGCCGGTGCCCTTCGACCGAGCCAAGCTCCTGGAACCCGAGGGCCCGGTCTTCGGGCACTGGCTCAATGCGTCCGAAATGCGAGCGGCGCTATCCGTCGTGTGACGCAAGAGCAGACCCAGCGATCGCCTCGAATCTTTTTTCGATTCTGCTCCCGAATCGCCCGTTTTTGTCAGTGCGTTCGATTAGAGTTGTTTCATGGAGACGACAACGAGCCACCGGCCGCAGATCTTGCCGGGTGTCGATCGGACGGAGAGCCCGACGACAGCGCCGGCTGGCTGCCTTGATGATCCGATTTGTGGTGCGGATCTGCTGGTCAGACCGGCGGGTGCCGCGGAGGCTGCGGCTGCGTTAGATTTCGCGCATCGGCAGGTGATGGCGTTCGAGGTAGCGGAACTGATCGCGATCTTGCATATGGCCGATTTGTGGGAGGTCGATTCCGAGGCCGTGCTGGAGGGCATGGAACGGTTGATCACCCCGGGCCATGACGGAACCCCGAGGGTCGGCGAGTTCCTCGCGTTGGAGCTCGGTCCTCTGCTGGGTATCCCGGCCTCACTGGCGCTATCACAGATCGGGTTCGCGCTCGACCTTCGCCACCGGCATCCCCGGCTCTTCCAACGCGTCATCGCAGGCCAGGTACGGGTGTGGCGGGCCCGGAAAGTGTGTCAACGATGCGCGTGTCTGCCGTTGGATGCTTGCCTGATCGTGGACCAGAAGGTGGCCGATGCCGTCGCGTTGAAGTCGATCTCCCAGGCGATGAAAGAGCTCGAGGAGTACATCATTTCCGCCGACCAGGATCTGGCCCGCAGGCGTGCGGAAGCGAAGCGGCAGACCCGGTTCGTCAAGATCTCGCCGATCGATGACGGGCATGTGTCGATCTATGGCGTGGTGAATCCAGAAGATGGGCTCATGTTCGACTTCGTCTTGCGCAAGATCGCGGGCGTCTTGCCTGCCAACCCTGATCCCGAGATCGGACGAGACATCGACCTGCGTCGGGCCCAAGCGTTGGGTATCTTGTGCCGGCATTTCCAGAACCAGCCCTGCCAACAACCCCAGTTGCCCGACGCGCATCCCAGCAAGGGTTGCGATCGCACCTCCGAACCGCCCGCATGCCCACGCACGGCACAGAGTTCAACCATGCCCGTGCACACGCTCGTCGTCCATATCAACGCCGCTGACCCTGCGCTCGATCAGGTGTCTGGGGCATGCCCGCCGACCGGAGTCGCACGAGTCGATGACTGGGGACCCCTCCTGGCCGAGCAATTGCCCGCATTCCTGAAGGACTCGAAAGTCATCGTCCGACCCATCGTCGACCCGACAACGATCCAGCCGTCTGACGCCTATCAAACCCCTGACAAGATGCGGTTCGTCATCGAGCAACGCAACCCGGTCGACGTCTTCCCCTACGGCATCGTGTCGTCCAAACACTGCGACATCGACCACACCATTGCGTTCCGAACTGGAGCCAACGCACCCTGCGGCCAAACCCGCCCCGACAATTTGGGGCCGCTATCTCGCAAGGCCCACCGGGCGAAGACCCACAGCGACTTCCACCTCGAACAGCCCAGTCCCGGTGTCTTCATCTGGACCACCAGGCTCGGCTACCAATATGCCGTCACAGCCCGAGGCACCACCCGCATCCAGGCACCGGACAGCTCATAGCTCCATCACGTGGCCGGACGACCCGGCAGGCTGGCAGGCCGGACACCAATACAGGTTCCGGCCGGCGAGCGCCGCGCCTAGCACCGGAGTTCCGCAGACCAAGCACGGCTCGCCCAGTCTGCGGTAGACGTAGACCTCGCCCCCATGCGCGTCCACCCGGGGCGGGCGGCCCATCGCCTCCGGGGTGTGCTGCTCCCCGACCGTGTCAATGCGTCCGGCGGCCATCGCATAGTTCATCAGGCCCACCAGGTCTGCCCAGATCGAGTCGAATATCGACCGCGGCAGCACCTTGGCGGGCAACTGCGGGTCGATGCCGTGCCGGAAGAGCACTTCGGCCCGGAAGATGTTCCCCACCCCCGCGAAGACCCTTTGATCCATCAGCAGCACCCCGATCGGACGCGCGCTGGCGTGCACCTTGCGCCAGGCGCGCTGTGGATCGGCATCGGCGCGCAACGGATCGGGACCCGATGACGCGATGACCCCAGACCGTTCGGCCGGATCGATCAGGCGGCACCACTGTGGACCGCGCAGATCAGCCGCGCATCCGTTCGCCGCCACCCGCAGCCGCAGCGTCTGCGGATTGGGCAGCACCGATTCGACCGGAACGAACCAGAGTTTGCCGATCAGCCCGAGATGGATCCAGACCGTTCGTCCGCCTTCGAAGTCGATCAACAGATGCTTGCCGACGGCCTCAGCCCCAACCAGTTCGGTGGCATTCAACAGATCGGCGGCGGCAGCGAACCGGCCCTGCGGACTGGCCACCTGCACCGCCTTCCCCTCGAATCGCGAATTGAGCCCGGCACTGAGACGGTGAATGACATGACCTTCAGGCACCCGGCCAGCTTATGCGTGCGGCCCTTGGGCCTAGGCTGGAGGCATGCTGGTAGCTTTCTCGATCACTCCGTCCACCTCCGGCGAGGACGGCGCCGTGCATGACGCGGTCGCCGCAGCCGTAGCAGTCATCCGCGCGTCCGGCCTGCCGAACCAGACCGATTCCATGTTCACCACCATCGAAGGCAGCTGGGACGAGTGCATGTCGGTCATCAAGCAGGCCTGCGATGCAGTCGGTGAATTCGCGCCACGGGTCTCGCTGGTACTCAAGGCCGACATTCGTCCGGGCTTCAGCGGAGAACTGACCGGCAAGGTGGAGCGCCTCGAGGCAGCGTTGGAGGCCCGCGGCCGATAGCTCAAGCCGGTCAGACTTAACGTCCTGACAAATCTTCGGCCCCGGCGACAAATACGTCACGAAATCCGTTCCAAAATCGCTCAACTAGCCAGCCTGGACATAGGCTACCCTTAGCAGGATAGGCGTTTGGCTCCTAGTAAAGTGAACTTGAAGACGCATTCGTGACAGGTGCGCGGTCGCAACTTGTACGGGACGAGCAAATCACTTTCCGCCTGGTTGATCGCGTGCCTCCGATCGACGAGGGCAGGGGTTCTTGCAATGACGGCTACCGACGGCCAACTCGATATCACTCAGCTACCTGATTTGGCCGAGGGTGCCGGCCGTGTCGGGCCGGTGCGCACTCGCAGGCCCGTCTATGTCGACCTGCTGCCGCCGTGCAACAACGCGTGCCCGGCCGGCGAGAACATTCAGGAGTGGCTCCGGCTGATCAAGGAAGGCCAGGCCGAGGCGGCATGGCGGCAGTTGACCCGGGACAACCCGTTCCCTGCCATTCATGGCCGCGTCTGCTATCACCCGTGTGAGGTGGCCTGCAACCGCCGCGATCTGGACTCCTCGGTCTCGATCCACTCCGTCGAGCGTTATCTCGGCGACCTGGCGATCGAGAATGGTTGGCGCTTCAACAAGCCGCACAACAACACCGGTTACCGGGTGCTGGTCATCGGCGCCGGCCCCTCGGGCCTGTCGGCCGCCTACCATCTGGCCCGCGTGGGCCATGATGTCGAGATCCACGACGCGGGCGAGCTGCCCGGCGGCATGATGCGCTACGGCATTCCCGAATACCGACTGCCTCGCGACGTCGTCGACGCCGAAATCAAGCGGATCGAGGACCTCGGAATCAAGATCGTTCTCAACCACCCTGTCAAGGACCTCCTTGAGGAGCAGCGCGAAGGCGGCTTCGACGCGGTCTTCGTGGCGATCGGCGCGCATCTGTCGCGACGGGTCGAGATCCCCAGCATGGACGCCGGCAAGATGGTCGATGCCGTCGACTTCCTGCGCGATGTCGCGTCCGGGGAGAAGCCGAAGATCGGACGCCGAGTGGCCGTCTACGGCGGCGGCAATACCGCAATGGATGCCGCCCGCACGGCGCGCCGGATGGGCGCCGAAGAGGCCGTCATCATCTACCGCCGAAGCCAAGAGCAGATGCCCGCGCATGCCGACGAACTCGCCGAAGCCGAGCAAGAGGGCGTGAAGGTGCATTGGCTGCGCACCATCAACGAGGTCGCCGACGACATTGAGGTCGAGATCATGGAACTCGACGAGTGGGGCAAGCCGCACGGCACCGGCAAGTTCGAGAAGCTGCCCGCCGACACCGTGATCATGGCCGTCGGCCAGATCGCCGACACCGGCTTTCTGCGTAACATCCCCGGCCTGCGTTTCGATAGTGACGTCGTCCAAGTCGACCCGACCACGCTGATGACCGACGTGCCCGGCATCTTCGCCGGCGGCGATGCAGTTCCCTCCGAACGCACCGTCACGGTTGGCACCGGTCATGGCAAGAAGGCCGCCAAGATGATCGACGCCTGGCTGAACCGCCGCCGCATAGTGCCGACCATCAAGCATCCAGTCGTCGGCTTCGACGATCTGCACCTGTGGTATTTCGGCGACCACCCACGCAGCATCCAGTCCGAGCTGTCTCCCGACGAGCGGGTCAGCGATTTCGGCGAGGTCGTGAAGGGCCTCACCGAGGACGAAGCGAACTTCGAGGCGCGCCGCTGCCTGAGTTGCGGCAACTGCTTCGAATGCGACGGCTGTCTCGGCGCCTGTCCCGAAGACGCTGTCATCAAGCTTGGTAAGGGCCACCGGTACCGCTTTGACTACGAGAAATGCACCGGTTGCGCGACCTGCTACGACCAGTGCCCCGCGCACGCTATCGAAATGATTGCGGAGAAGTGATGACTACCACTACTGCAGCTGACGCGAAGATTCCCGCGCCCCACCCGAACATGCTGGGTGCCGAAGACCCGATCGCCAACCTCGATCGCGATGAGCCCGAGGCCGAGCCCACCGAGGTCCGCTCGATCGTCGACGGCAACACTGCGGCGGCCGATGTCGCCTTCCGGGTCAATGAGCTCTGTTCCATCTATCCGATCACCCCGAGCTCGCCGATGGCCGAACTGGCCGACGAGTGGGCGGCCTTCGATCGTCCGAATATCTGGGGTCAGATCCCCTCGGTCATCGAGATGCAGTCAGAGGGTGGCGCGGCCGGCGCGATGCACGGCGCGCTGCAGGCCGGTGCCTTGTCGACCACGTTCACCGCGTCGCAGGGCCTGCTGCTGATGATCCCGAACATGTTCAAGATCGCCGGCGAACTGACCAGCACGGTCATGCACGTCGCCGCGCGGTCGCTGGCCGCTCAAGGCCTGTCGATCTTCGGCGATCACCAGGATGTGATGGCGGCCCGGCAGACCGGCTGGGCGATGCTGGCCTCCAGCTCTGTGCAGGAATGCCACGACAATGCCCTGATCGCACAGAACGCCACGCTGCATTCGCGGGTGCCGTTCATGCATTTCTTCGACGGTTTCCGCACCAGCCATGAGCTCAACACCTGCCTGATGCTCAGCGATGACCAGCTGCGGGCAATGATCCCCGACGAACTGGTTCGCGACCATCGACGCCGGGCGCTCAGCCCCGAGCATCCGTTCATCCGCGGTACCGCACAGAACCCCGACGTCTACTTCCAGGGACGCGAGTCGTCGAACCCGTTCTACCTTGCGACACCCGGAATCGTGCAGCAAGCGATGGACGACTTCGCCACGCTCACCGGCCGTCAATACCACGTTGTCGACTATGTCGGCGCTCCGGATGCCGATCGCATCGCTATCGTGATGGGCTCGGGTGCGGAGGTCGTCCAGCAGGCCGTCAGCTACCTGAATGCGTCCGGTCAGAAGACCGGCGTGCTGATCATGCGGCTCTATCGTCCGTTCCCGACCGAGCAGGTGCTCGCGGCCATTCCCGAGACGGTGCAGAAGATCGCGGTGCTCGACCGCACCAAGGAGCCCGGCTCGAACGGCGAGCCGCTCTTCCTCGACATCACCGCCGCGCTGGCCGAGGCCGTCAGCATGGGCGACCGGCCCACGCTGCCGCGCATCATCGGCGGCCGCTACGGTCTGTCGAGCAAGGACTTCACCCCGGCGATGGCCGCTGCCGTGTTCGACGAGCTCGCCAAGGACAAGCCGCGACCGCGGTTCACCGTCGGCATCAACGACGACGTGACTCGGCTGTCGCTCGACTTCGATCCCCACATCGACCTGGAAGATCCGCTCACCAAGCGCGCGGTCTTCTACGGTATGGGCTCGGACGGCACCGTCGGCGCCAACAAGAACACCATCAAGATCCTCGGCTCCGACCCCGACACCTTTGCCCAGGGCTACTTCGTCTACGACTCGAAGAAGTCCGGTTCGCGCACCACCAGCCATCTGCGTTTCGGACCCGACCCGATCAAGGCGCCCTATCTGGTGAACAAGGCATCGTTCATCGGCTGCCACCACTGGTCGATCCTGGAACGCATCGATGTGCTCGAGTTCGCTCGCAAGGCCATCTACAGCGAGGACGGCGAGCGTTCCGGCGGCACCACCCTGCTGATCAATTCTCCCTTCGAGGCCGATCAGGTCTGGGATCATCTGCCTGCTCCGATGCAGCGCAAGATCATCGACTACGACATCCTGCTCTATGCGATCAACGCCAACGAGGTGGCGCGCACCGCCGGTCTGGGCGGACGCACGAACACCGTCTTGCAGACCTGCTACTTCGCGATCTCCGGCGTGCTGCCCTCCGATGTGGCGATCGAACGCATCAAGCAGTCGATCACCAAGACCTACTCGCGCAAGTCGATGGAGATCGTCCGCAAGAACCATGTGGCGGTGGACGAGTCAGTCGCCCATCTTCACAAGATCGAGGTACCGAGCGAGGTCACCAGCGATCATGGTTACCTGGCTCCGGTGCCGGCGTCGGCTCCCGACTTCGTGCAGGACGTGACCGCGACCATGCTGATCGACAAGGGCGATTCGTTGCCGGTCAGCAAGCTGCCGGTCGATGGCTCGTTCCCCAGCGGCACCACCAAATACGAGAAGCGGAACATCTCCGACATCATCGCGGTCTGGGATCCCGAGGCCTGCATCCAGTGCGGCAACTGTTCGTTCGTCTGCCCGCATGCGGTGCTGCGCGCCAAGCACTACCCGACGTCCGCTCTTGCCGGGGCGCCGCAGGGTTTCGAGTCGGCTCCGCTGGACGCGGCTGGTCTGCCTGATGCGCGCTACACCTTGCAGGTCTACGCCGAGGACTGCACCGGTTGCGGTCTGTGCGTCGAGGCCTGCCCGGTCTCGCCGATCGGTCAGCCGCAGCGCAAGGCCATCAACCTGGCTCCGGTACTGGAGCGCAGCAAGCAGCGCCAGAACGTGGAGTTCTTCGAGCAGATCCCGCGGCCGCGCCGCAGCCGGGTCAATTACTCGTCGGTGCGCGGCGTGCAGTTCTTGACTCCGCTCTTCGAGTTCTCGGGTGCCTGCTCGGGTTGCGGTGAGACGCCGTACCTGAAGCTGCTCACCCAGCTCTTCGGCGACCGCCTGCAGATCGCCAACGCCACAGGCTGCTCGTCCATCTACGGCGGCAACCTGCCAACCACACCGTGGGCCAAGAACGACGAGGGGCGCGGACCGGCCTGGTCGAACTCGCTCTTCGAGGACAACGCCGAATTCGGTCTGGGCATGCGGTTGGCCGCCGATCTGCACAACTCACTGGCCAAGCGCCGCTTGGAGCAGTTGCGCGCAGATATCGACGATGACGCCCTGGTCGACGGCCTGTTGACCGGGCCGCAGGAGAGCATGCACGAGCTGCGGATCCAGTACCGCCGGATGCAGGATCTCTACGCCAAGCTCGATCAGCTCTCGGGGCCGCTGGTCGATGATCTGCGCTCGGTCGCCGATCATCTCATGCGCCGCTCGGTGTGGATCATTGGTGGCGACGGCTGGGCCTATGACATCGGTTCGGGTGGTCTCGACCATGTGCTGGCGTCCGGACGCAACGTGAACGTCTTGGTAATGGATACCGAGGTCTACTCGAACACCGGCGGCCAGGCATCCAAGTCAACTCCGCTGGGTGCGGTCGCCAAGTTCGCGACCAGCGGCAAGACGACCAACAAGAAAGATCTCGCGATGCAGGCGGTCGCCTATGGTCACGTCTACGTGGCCAGGGTGGCGCTGGGCGCCGATCCCCAGCAGACGCTGAAGGCATTCCGCGAGGCTGAGGCCTACGACGGCCCGAGCCTGATCATCGCCTACAGCCACTGCATCAGCCACGGCATCGACATGCGCAAGGGCCTCGAGCAGCAGTACAAGGCCGTTGCCTGCGGGCACTGGCCGCTGATGCGGTTCAACCCGGTGCTGCGCGACGAGGGCAAGAACCCGTTCCTGCTCGACTCGCCTCGTCCGCGGATCACGCTGAAGGACTACCGTGCCGGTGAGCTGCGCTTCAAGATGCTGACCCGTTCGGATCCCGAAGAAGCCGAACGGCTCCTCGAGATCGGTCAGCAGCATGTGCTGCGGCGCTACGCGGAATACGAGCAGATGGCGGAGCGCCCGGCCGAGATGTTCAGCGCCGACGCCCGCGCGAAGACCGCTGTTTCGTCAGACAAGGAGGCGTGAGATGGTTGAGTTCGATCCCGAGGCCCTGCAGGCCGCAGCGGAATCCGCCCGCCAGAAGTCGGCGATGGGCAGCAATGCCACTGACCAGCTCGCTCCCGCCTCGGCACTGATCCTTGAGAACGACAGGCCCGCATCGGAGTCGACTAGCGATCTACGAACGAGCTATATGGGCTTGTCGTTGCGCAATCCCTTGGTGGCATCGGCCGGCCCGCTGAGCCAGAGCCTGGATGGCATCAAGGCGCTCGCCTCCGGCGGCGTCGGAGCCATCGTGATGTACTCGCTGTTCGAGGAGCAGATCCGGCACGAGGCGGCACGCGAGGCGCAACTGCTCGATCAGGCGTCCGAGAGCTTCGCGGAGGCGCTGAGCTACTTCCCCACCGAACCGAGCAACGAATCGGGACTGACACACAGCTACCTGCGGCTGATCGAGCAGGCAGCACCGGTGATCGACCTGCCGCTGATCGCCAGCCTCAACGGCTCGACGAAGGGCGACTGGTCGAATACGGCGCGGCAGATGGCCGACGCCGGAGCTGCCGGCATCGAGTTGAACATCTACTACCTGCCGGGCGACCTGGCGACCACCGGACGAGACGTCGACGAGCGGTACACCGATATCGTCGCCGATGTGAAGTCGAAGGTCAGCGTCCCGGTTGCGGTGAAGCTGAGCCCGTACTTCTCCAGCTTCGGCGAGATGGCTGGTCGGCTGGATGCTGCGGGTGCGGACGCGCTGGTGCTCTTCAATCGCTTCCTGCAGCCCGACATCGATCTCGATCAGCTCAAGGTCGTCTCGGGCTTCGAGTTGTCGAATCCGGACGAGGCGAAACTGCCGCGCAGTTGGATCTCGGCACTGTACGGCCGTGTCCATGCCTCGCTGGCCGCGACCACCGGGGTGGAAACCACCCAGGATGTCGTGAAGTACCTGCTGGCCGGCGCCGACGTGGTGATGACGACATCCGCGCTGGTACGCAACGGCGCGTCGTATGCGGGCCAACTTGTCGACGGCGTGACCTCGTGGTTGAACCGTCGTCAGCTGACCCTCGGGCAGGCACGCGGCATGCTCGCGGTGCCGGCCGACGCGAATGCCGCGGATTACGCGCGTTCTGGTTATGTTTCGGGGCTGGAGCGGGCCAAGAAGGTCTACTCGCGCTAAGCGTTTATGGACACATCGGATCGTCGGGGATCATAGCGGCTACCGACAGTTGCGTTGGCTACCGAACATTCCGCAGCCAACGCGATTTTCGTCAGCCGCTATCCAGGCGCGCTTTTTGCCATCCTGGTGGTGAGACAGTTTGGTGGATGGCGTGGGGAACCTTAGTAGTAGCCATATCAGTCATACTGCTATGGCACCTTCCGTCTCAGCAGCAGATCAGTGCTTGGGCTTCCAGGTGCGCAACCGCAGGCTGTTCGTCACCACAAACACCGAACTGAACGCCATCGCCGCGCCGGCGAACATCGGGTTCAGGTAGCCGAGCGCCGCGATCGGGATCGCGCAGACGTTGTAGATGAACGCCCAGAACAGGTTGCCCCGGATGGTGTTCAAGGTTCGGCGCGAGAGCTTGATCGCGTCGGCGGCGAGCATCAGATCGTGACGCATCAGCGTCAGGTCGGACGCTGCCATCGCCGCGTCCGTGCCCGAGCCCATGGCAATACCCAGATCAGCCTGGGTCAGCGCGGCCGCGTCGTTGACACCGTCACCGATCATGGCGACCGGAGTCTGGCCGCCGTCCTGCAACTCGGCGACGACGTCGAACTTGTCACCCGGCAACACCTCGGCGCGCACCGCATCGATGCCGACCTGCTTGGCGACGTATTCGGCAGCCGCCTGGTTGTCGCCGGTCACCATGACAGTGCGCAGCCCCAACTCATGCAGGGCCCTGACGGCGTCGGAAGCACTCGGTTCGATCGTGTCGGCCACCGCCACAAGTCCGATGACCCTACCGCCATGGGCGACCAGCACTGTGCTGGCACCGCGCGCGGCGGCCTCGGAGGCGGCCTGACTGAGCTGCTCGGGCACGCTCAAACCGAGCTGGTTCATCAACGCGGGGTTTCCTGCCGCAGCGGAGCGGCCATCGACCGCCGCCTGAACACCGCGGCCGGGAAGATTGCGGAATCCCTCCAGACTCGCGGCGGTACCCTGATATGCCTTCACGATGGCCCGGGCGATCGGGTGTTCGGACGCGGCTTCCAGGCTCGCGGCGAGCCTGAGCACCTCGTCCGCGCTGACGCCCTCGGCGGGTACGACCCCGGTCAGGCTCATCTGACCAGCGGTGATGGTGCCGGTCTTGTCGAGCGCGATGACCTTGATGCGGTGCGCCTCCTCGAGGGCTTCGGGCCCCCGGATCAGGATGCCCAGCTGTGAGCCGCGCAGCGATCCGGCCAGCAGTGCGGTCGGGGTTGCCAGACCGAGCGCGCACGGGCAGCTGATGATCAGCACCGAGACCGCCGCGGTCACCGCGAAGGTCGCCGACTCCCCCATCAACAACCAGACGGCCAGAGTGATCAGCGCCAGCGAGATGACGATCGGCACGAAGACCCCGGAGATCTTGTCGGCCAGCGCCTGGGAGCGAGACTTGCCGGTCTGAGCCAGTTCGACCAGATGGGCAATCTGCGACAGTTGAGTGTCGGAGCCGACCGCTGTCGCGCGGACGACCAGTCGTCCGGTGGTGTTGACGGAGGCACCCACCACGGTGCTGCCGGAGCCGACATCGACCGGCAGTGACTCCCCGGTGATGACCGAGTTGTCGACCGCAGAGTCTCCGGCGACCACCACGCCGTCGGTGGCGATCTTCTCCCCCGGACGAACGACGAACTCGTCGTCCACCATGAGTTTCTCGATCGGGACGGTGACCTCTGCGCCGTCCCGCAACACCGTGACGGACTTGGCGCCGACCTCGGCCAGGGCACGCAGCGCAGAGCTGGCGTCCTGCCTGGAACGCGCCTCAATATAGCGTCCGGCAAGGATGAATGTGATGATGCCGACAGCGGCCTCGAAGTAGACCGAACTCAACTGATGGTCATGCGAGAGGCTGAACGTCCAGTGGTGGGTCATGCCGATCATACCGGCGCTACCGAAGATCAACGCGACCAGCGACCACAGATAGGCGGCGCTGGTGCCGAGGCTGATCAGGGTGTCCATGGTGGCCGCGCCGTGCCGCAGGTTGACCAGGGCCGAGCGGTGGAAACCCCAGGCCGCCCAGGTGACCACCGGGGTGGCGAGCACGAGGCTGACCCATTGCCAGCCCGGGAACTGCAGCGGCGGGATCATGGCCATGGCGATGACCGGCACCGCGAGCGTTGCCGCCACGATCAAGCGGCGTTTGATCTCCGCCGCCCGATCTCGCGGCTGCTCCTCGGGGACCGGCAGCGCAGCGCCGTACCCGGCGGCCTGCACGGTGGCGATCAGATCATCGGCGCTCAGCTCGGCGGGAGCCACCACATGGGCCTTCTCGGTGGCGTAGTTGACGCTCGCCTGCACTCCGTCAAGCTTGCCCAGCTTCTTCTCGATCCGCGCCGCACACGACGCACAGGTCATACCCTGCACGTCGAGTTCGATGATCTGACTCGCCGGCCGTCTCAGGCCGGTGGGATGGATGTCGCCTGTGGTCCCCGCCGTCATCAGGCCAGCGCCACCTTGTAGTCGCCGGCCTCCGAGACGGCCTCTTCGATCTTCGCGAAGTCGATGGCGGCCGCACTGGCCACCTGCATGGGCCCGGCCTGTTCCACCTTCACCTCGGTAACGCCGGGAATGGCCGAGACCTCTTCGGTGACGTGGTTGACGCAGTGCCCGCAGGTCATTCCGGTGACGACGTAGTTCGTGATCATAAAAGGGTTTCCTCTCGGGTTATGTGGTCGCGCCGATTGCGCAGTGGTGTTTCAGGAGCGGACGAGCCGGGCGATCGCCTTGCTGGCCTCATCGAGTTTCTCTTTGGCGGCCTCGTCGCCCTGTTTGGCGGCGTCGAGAACGCAGGAGTTCAGGTGACCGTCGAGCAGGCCGAGTGCCACCGATTGCAGTGCGCTGGTGGCGGCCGAGATCTGGGTGAGGATGTCGATGCAGTACTTCTCGTCCTCGACCATCCGGGCGATGCCGCGCACCTGTCCCTCAATGCGGCGCAGCCGCGAGAGGTAGGCGTCCTTGTCGTCCAAATAGCCGTGGTGATGCCCGTGCAGGCTGCATTCGTCCGTGCTCATGTCCAATATGGTACCCCCTAGGGGTATGGACGCAAGCCCGGGCGGCTACCGGCCCATCACCAACGCGGCGGCGCCGTCGACGCCCGGACGCACAGCTCGGCCGGTACCGGGTTCAGATCCATGGGCTCACCGGCGAGTGCCGACAGCGTGGCCAGCAGCACCTGATGACCGAGCGAGGTGAAGTCCTGGCGCACGGTCGTCAGGGCCGGGCTGAAATAGTCGGCTCCGGCGATGTCGTCGAATCCCACCACCGAGATATCGCCCGGCACCGCGACGTCGGCCGCGTTCAAGGACGCCAGCAGGCCGAGCGCCATATGGTCGTTGGCCGCGAAGACCGCGGTCGGCAGCGGGGTTCCCAGATCGGACGCCCACCGGGCGAGCAGCTCCTGGCCGGCCTGAAAGCCACTGGCCGCGCTCCAATCCCCGAAGACCACTTGGCAGGAGATGCCGTGGTGCTCACAGCGGCGCTGTGCCGAGGTCAGGCGCTGCTGGGCGTCCACCCAGTCATGAGGGCCGGCCAGCAGCACCACCCGGCGATGGCCGAGAGCGGCCAGATGATCGATCGCAGCCCTCGCCCCCGCCCGCTGATCGACGCTCAGGGTCGCGAGGCCATCGACATCGGCCGGGCTCGGACCGACCACGATCAGCGGAACGCTCAGCTGCAGGTCGGCCGTGCTACGGACCATCGACTCGCGCGAAGCGATGACCACCAACGCCTCGACATCGTGGTCCAGCGCCGCGTCGACGGCTCCGATCAGTTCGTCCTTCGAGTTCTCGCGCAGGGTCGCCAACAGCGGCATGTAACCATGCTTGCGAGCGGCCTCTTCGATGGCGGCCAGGGTGCTCGTCGGCCCGAAGAGGAAGGAGCCCACGGCGATCACGCCGATCAGTCCCGACCGTTGGGTGACCAGCGTCCGGGCCGCATTATTGCGGCGATAGCCGAGATCGTCGATCGCAGCCAGCACTCGCTCCCGGGTTGCGGACCGCACGCCGGGAAAGTCATTGACCACCCGTGAGACGGTCTGGTGCGAGACCTGGGCCCGCTCGGCGACGTCCCTCAGGCTCGGGGGGCGACCAGCACTGGCGCGCTGCGTCGGCTGTTTCGCGCTCACTCGTCGTCCCGGGCTAGGGCATGGATCTGCCATGACGCCTCGTGGCTGGCCCCGGGCTCGAGGACGATCAAATCCTCGCCGCTGTTGAATGCATCGGGCGGACAGGTCATCGGCTCGACGGCGAGCCCGCTGCGGTCGAGCTCCGGTTCCGGGCGATCGGCCGTGTGTACCTGTACCCATGGCAGCGCCACCGGATCCCAGACCATCGCCACCCCGGCGCCGCTCGCGCTACGCACCTCCACCCGCGCGACCCCGGACTCGTCCGCGGTGACTCCGGTGAACGCGTGATCGATGAAGGTCTTCTCAATTGCCCGTGCGCCGCGAAAGTCCAGGACGCCCCCTTCGAATGAATCGACCAGGCGAGTTCCCACCGGCAACAATCTGTCTGCGGTGACCTCCAACACCTGGTCGGCCGGAACTGTGAGCGTCCAATCGTCGACCCGGCCCGGCCCCGCGACCAGATAGGCATGGGACCCCAGCCCGTAGGGAGCACGCGCATCGCCCAGATTGGTCGCGCGCACCGACCAATGCAAGCCGCCGGCATCCAGCCGGTAGGACGCCGACACCAGCACATCGAACGGGTAGGCCTCCTGTGCGGGGATCCGGTATTCCAACACAGCCGAAGCCGCATCGGCCGACGCCACCGTCCAATCTGCCCAGACGGCGAGCCCGTGCAACGCCGTTCGCCGCTCGGGCTCGTTGATGGCAATCTGCTGCTGCGCGCCGTCGAAGATATACCGGCCGTCGGCGATCCGGTTCGGCCACGGCACCAGAACGGCGCCACGGTAGACCGGGCGCAGAGCTTCGGCATCGAATGGGGCGACAAGATCACGGCCGCGGTAGGTCAACGTGCGCAGGCTGGCGCCCACCGTGGCGATGTCGGCCTCGTAGTCTCCTGCGGCCAGGTGGATCTGCTGTCCGCTGATCGGACGCTGCCTTGAATACTCCGACACCATGGAAGACCTCCTCGGTCAGTGACGTTCATGGATTCTCCCTCGTCAACGGGAGACCTCCGGAGACCGATCGCGATGACCAACACCGGTCATGACCAAAATGTTATCGTTCTCATGTTGCGCATCGCAAGCCTCTCGGTTATCGTCTTGTTAACGGTAACATTCAGCGCGGTAAGACGGACTCAAGGACGACGATGTCGATGACAGACACTGCAGGGGCAGCGAGGCACACCCTGGCAAGCGGCGGCGCCCGGCTAGGTATCGAGCTGGGCTCGACCCGGATCAAGGCGGTCATCGTCGGCGACGACGAGATCCCGCTGGCCACGGGTGGCTCCAGCTGGGAGAACCAATACGTCGACCAGACCTGGACGTACTCGCTGGATGCGGTCTGGCAAGGCATTCAACAGGCGTTCGCGGCTGTCTGCGCCGACGCTCAGGCCAAGTACGCCACCACGCCGACCCGCTTCGCAGCCATCGGCATCTCGGCGATGATGCACGGCTACCTCGCATTCGACGATCACGGACGCCAACTCGTCGAGTTCCGCACCTGGCGGAACACCTCGACCGGCCCGGCCGCCACCGAACTCACCGACCTGCTCGGCTTCAACGTGCCGCTGCGCTGGTCGATCGCTCACCTCTACCAGGCCGTACTCAATGACGAGCCGCACCTGCCCGAACTGGATTTCTGCACCACACTGGCCGGCTACGTGCACTGGCAGCTCACCGGAAGCAAGGTGCTCGGCGTCGGCGACGCATCCGGCATGTTCCCCATCGATGACTCCACCCACCTGTGGGATGCCGAACGTGCCGCGAAGGTCGACGGGCTCCTGGCGCGCCACGGCTCGAAGCTGCGCATCGCGGAGGTCTTCCCCCAGCCACTGGACGCCGGGCAGCAGGCCGGCTCGCTCACACCCGAAGGCGCGAAGCTCCTCGATCCCAGTGGCCACCTCGAAGCCGGCATCCCGCTGTGCCCCCCCGAAGGCGACGCCGGGACCGGAATGGTCGCCACCAACGCGGTGGCCCCTCGCACCGGAAATGTCTCGGTCGGCACCTCGATCTTCGCGATGGTGGTCCTCGAGCGTCCGCTGGCCGGCGTACACACCGAGATCGACCTGGTCACCACCCCGGCCGGCCATCAGGTCGCCATGGTGCACTGCAACAACGGCGCCAGCGAACTCGGCTCCTGGGCCGACCTCTTCGCCGACTTCGCCCGACGGCTCGGCAGCAAGGCCGGTGCGGATGACGTGTTCGCGGCCCTGCTCGGCGCCGCGCTGGAGGGCGAGCCGGACGCGGGCGGGCTGCTCGCCTTCAATACGCTCGCAGGGGAACCGGTCACCGGTCTCGACGAGGGGCGTCCGCTGGTCGTCCGCACGCCGGGCAGCGCCTTCACGCTGGCCAACTTCATGCGCTCACAGGTGTACGCGATGTTTGCCGCACTCAGCCTGGGTATGCGCACTCTTGCCGCCGAGAATGTCGAACTCGATGCGATCTATGCTCACGGCGGCGTCTTCCGCACCGCCGGCGTGGCGCAGCGCTTCCTGGCGGCGTCCATCGGCACACCGGTGACCGTCTCGACCACGGCGAGCGAGGGCGGTGCCTGGGGCATGGCCGTGCTGGCGTCCTATCTGGTCAACGGCGCCGGCCGCACCCTGCAGGACTTCTTGGCCGACGATGTCTTCGCAACCATGACATCCGAGACCATCGCGCCCAGCGAGGACGACGTCGCCGGCTACCGCAACTACCTGGCCGAATACGAGGCCGGGCTCGCCATCGAAAAGGCCGCCATCGGCGCGCTGCGCTGAACTCCCAGCACCAGAATCACACTCACAACGGACAAATCTGGAGGAACGATGACTTCTCTGCAGGACTACCCGGCAGAGGTACAAGCCGAAATCGCCGAGGCCCGCGAACAGGTGTGCGCACTGCATGCCGAGCTGACCCGCTGGAACCTGGTGGTGTGGACCGCCGGCAATGTCTCCCAGCGCCTGCGCTCTGCCGATCTGATGGTGATCAAGCCGTCGGGCGTCCGATACGACAAGCTGACCCCCGAAGAGATCGTGGTCTGCGACCTGGACGGCAACCTGATCGACGGCGAGCACTCGCCCTCGTCCGATACTGCGGCGCATGCCTACGTCTACCGGCACATGCCCGAGGTCTTCGGCGTCGTCCACACGCATTCGACCTATGCCACCGCATGGGCCGCACGCGGCGAAGAGATCCCCTGCGTGCTGACCATGATGGGCGACGAATTCGGTGGGCCGGTGCCGGTCGGCCCGTTCGCGATCATCGGCGACGACTCGATCGGACGAGGCATCGTCGAGACTCTGCGCGATTCGCGTTCGCCGGCCGTGCTGATGCAGAACCACGGACCGTTCACCATCGGCAAATCCGCCGAAGCCGCGGTCAAGGCTGCGGCGATGGTCGAAGAGGTCGCCCGCACAGTCCACGTGGCCAAGCAACTCGGCGAGCCGCTGCCGATCCCCCAAGACCTCATCGACCGGCTCTACGATCGCTACACCAACGTCTACGGGCAGCACTGAGCCCGCTCACCGATTGAGCTGTCTCAGCACCCGCTGCTAGTTTCTCGCGGTACACGGGAGAGCCCCGCAGCACAAAACTCAGCCACCACGAACAAAGGTGTTTCAGATGAAGAATCCCTTCTCAGGCAAACAGATCTGGCTTCTCACCGGCAGCCAGGGCCTCTACGGCGAGGAAACCCTCGCCCAGGTCGCAGAGCAGTCCAAGCAGGTCGCCGCGCTACTCAACGAATCGGGAGACATCCCGCTGGAGATCGTCTGGCGCCCGGTGCTCACCGATTCGGAGTCGATCCTGCGCGCCATGCTGGACGCCGGATCCGACGACTCGGTGATCGGTGTCATCTGCTGGATGCACACCTTCTCACCGGCCAAAATGTGGATCCGCGGGCTGGAGGCACTACGCAAGCCGCTGCTGCATCTGCACACCCAGGCCAACGAGGCCCTGCCGTGGGACACCATCGACATGGACTTCATGAACCTCAACCAGGCCGCGCACGGTGACCGCGAGTTCGGATACATCCTGACCCGCCTCGGCATCCCGCGCACCACCGTGGCCGGCTATGCCGGTCATCACGACGTCACCGGACGCATCGGCACCTGGGCCCGCGCGGCCGCCGGCTGGGATGCCGCCCAGCACCTGGCGCTGGCGCGTTTCGGCGACAACATGCGCTATGTCGCGGTTACCGAGGGCGACAAGACCGAAGCCGAGATCCGCTTCGGCGCTTCGGTGAACACCTGGGGCATCAACGACCTCGCGGACGCCATCGCGGAGGTCACCGATGCCCAGATCGACGAGCTGATCGCCGAGTATGTCGAGAGCTACGACGTGGTTCCCGAACTGCTTCCCGGAGCCGAGCGCCACGAGTCGCTGCGCTACGCCGCGGCCCAGGAGGTTGCCCTGCGCACCCTGCTGGAATCGATCGGCGCCACCGCCTTCACCGACACCTTCGAGGATCTCGGCGCGCTCAAGCAGCTACCCGGTCTCGCCGTGCAACGGCTGATGGCCGATGGCTACGGATTCGGCGCCGAGGGCGACTGGAAGACCGCCATCTTGGTGCGGATCGCCAAGGTGATGGGTTACGGCCTACCCGGCGGCGCCAGCCTGATGGAGGACTACTCCTACAACTTCGTCCCGGGCGAACAGAAGATCCTGGGCGCCCACATGCTCGAGGTCTGCCCCTCGCTCTCGGACGACAAGCCGAAGCTCGAGATCCATGCACTGGGTATCGGTGGTCGCGAGGATCCGGTTCGGCTGGTCTTCAATGCGACTCCGCGTCCGGGATTGGTCGTCGCTTTGAGCGATCTGCGCGACCGCTTCCGGCTGACGGCCAATGTGGTCGAGGTCGTCGAGCCCGATCAGCCGCTGCCCAACTTGCCGGTGGCGCGCGCCGTCTGGCTCCCTGCGCCCGATCTGGCGACCTCGGCGTCCTGCTGGCTGGCCGCCGGCGCCGCTCACCACACCGTGATGACCACCGCGGTACCGCTAGAGGCCTGGCACGACTTCGCGTCGATCGCGGGGGTCGAACTCGCCGTCATCGACGAGCAGACCACTCAACGCACGTTCGCCGACCAATTGCGTTGGAGCGCCGTCTACTACCGGGTGGCACAAGGCTTGTGAGCACCGTCCCGGTGGCCTCAACCGCCACCGGGAATCTCGACTACTGACTGATTGCAGCGATGGAGGTGGCCCCGGATTTCGGCTCCGGCGCCAACGCTGTCGTTCGCTACGCCCAAAACCCGAAGACCGCCCGATCCACCAACCCAAATCTCCAGCCGCCGGCTGGACCGATCCCAAGGAGGAGATCGCATGATCTCTCGCAATATCCTGCGCAAGGGCGCCGCAACCCTCGCTGCAGCCACCATGGCCTTCACCCTTGCCGCCTGCGGGGGCGGTAGCAGCGACGCCAGCTCGGCCGGCGATGATGTCACCACCGTAGGCTTCGTCGCGGTCGGTCCCGAGGGCGACTGGCGCAACGCCAATGAGCAGAACATCAAGGACACCTTCACCACCGATGCCGGATTCGATCTCAAGTACGCACCTGCGAAGGACCTGGACCAGGCGTCACAGATCGAGGCCTTTGACTCGTTCGTGGACGAGGGCGTAGACGTCATCCTGCTTTCGGCCACCGAGGCCACCGGATGGCAGGACTCCCTGACCCGTGCTCAAGAGGCTGAGATTCCGGTCATCCTGCTCGACCGTGGCATCGAGCCCGACGACAACAGCCTGTACGTCACCCGAATCGCGCCCGACAACGCGGCCGTTTCCAAGTCGGTGGCCGAATGGGCCGTCTCCGCATTCCCGACGGGCGCGAACTACTTCGTCCTTGAGGGTCCGGCCGGCGTCTCGGTCGTCAACGAGCGCAACAAGGGCTGGGATTCGGTCATGAGCTCGCAGCCGTCGTTCGTCAAGGTCGGCGCACAGACCGCGAACTGGTCGGCAGAAGAGGCCAAGAGCGTCACCGAGACCGTCCTCAAGGCCAATAACAACAACATCCAGCTGATCTTCGCTCAGAACGACGAGATGGGCCTGGGCGCAGCGCAGGCAGTGCAAGAGGCCGGTCTGACCCCCGGCACCGATGTGAAGATCGCGACGATCGATGGCACCAAGGGCGCTCTCGAGGCGCTCGCAGCAGGCCAGCTGAGCTTCGTCGCCGAGTACAACCCGCTCTTCGGCGAGACCGCGCTGGACGTCGTCCAGAAGACCCTGGCCGGCGAGTCGGTGCCTTCTTACATTCAGGTCGAGTCGACCACCTTCGATTCGCCTGAGGCCGCCAAGGCCGCTCTGCCTGACCGCAAGTACTGAGTAAGGGCCTGGGCGGGCCCGATCCGACAGGGCCCGCCCGGCACACTCGGTACCTCCATCACAACCCGCCCGACAATCCCGGAAGCGGGGTTAGGAAAGTCATCATGACTGGACCATCACCGATCGTCGAGATGACCGGGATCTCGATTGAGTTCCCGGGTGTCAAAGCACTCGACGGTGTGGATTTCCGGCTCTTCCCCGGTGAGGTGCACAGCCTCATGGGCGAGAACGGCGCCGGCAAATCCACCCTCATCAAGGCGCTCACCGGCGTCTACAAGATCAACTCAGGATCCATCGTCGTCCAAGGCGAAGAGCGCCATTTCAGCGGTCCCGCCGATGCTCAGCTGGCCGGCATCTCTACGGTGTATCAGGAAGTGAACCTCTGCACGAACCTCTCCATCGGAGAAAACGTCATGCTGGGTCACGAAATACATGGACGCTTCGGCATCAACTGGAAGGCCACCTATGAACGGGCCGCCGAGGTGCTGCACAAGCTGGGCCTCGACTACCTCGATCCCACCCGCCCCCTATCGACCATCTCCATCGCGCTACAGCAGATCGTCGCGATCAGCCGGGCGATGGTCACCGACTCCAAGGTCCTGATCCTCGACGAGCCGACGTCCTCGCTCGACGCCAACGAGGTCGAGGGCCTGTTCAAGGTCATTCGCAACCTGCGCGATGAGGGCGTGTCCATTCTCTTCGTCTCGCACTTCCTCGATCAGGTCTACGCGATCAGCGACCGAATGACCGTGCTCCGGAACGGACGCTACGTGGGCGAATACCTCACCGCCGAGCTCGACCGGCGCTCGCTGATCGAGAAGATGATCGGCAAGGACCTCTCCGCGCTCGAATCGCTGGGCTCGGGCCACGAGTTCAATCCGCACGCCGATGAGGCGACTCCGGTGCTGAGCGCCCGAGGCATCGCACGGCGCGGCTCGATCGAGGCCACCGATCTCGACCTGCATCGCGGCGAGGTGCTGGGAATCGCGGGTCTCCTGGGCTCCGGACGCACCGAGCTCGCCCGCCTGATCTACGGCGCGGACAAGGCCGAATCCGGCGAGATCGAGGTGGACGGCCACCCGGTCGCGCTTTCCAGTCCGGCCATCGGGCTCGACAACCGCATCGCCTACTCAACCGAGAACCGCCGCGATGAGGGCATCATCGCAGATCTGTCTATTCGCGAGAACATCGTGCTGGCGGTGCAGGCGAAGCGCGGCTGGATGCACCCGCTCTCGCGCAAGCAGCAGGACGAACTTGTCAGCCGGTACATCACAGCGATGGGTGTGCGGCCGGCCGACCCCGAGCGTCCGATCAAGAATCTGTCCGGAGGCAACCAGCAGAAGGTGCTGCTGGGACGCTGGCTTGCCACAGATCCGCAGGTCCTGATCCTCGACGAGCCGACCCGCGGCATTGACGTCGGCGCAAAGGCGGAGATTCAGGAATACGTCGTCCGGCTGGCCGACGACGGTGTGAGCGTGGTCTTCATCTCCTCCGAACTTGAGGAGGTCGTGCGGTTGTCCGACCGGATCATCGTCCTCAAGGACCACCAGAAGATCGCCGAGATCCATAACGGCCCCGATGTCACAGCGGCGAGCATCGTCGACATTATCGCCAACTACCAGACGCCGGGTTCTCCCCCGATTGAGCCTCCCGACGCAAACGACAAGGAGTCGGTGGCATGACCGACGAGAAGACGACCTGGGCCACCAGACTGAAGGAGTCGGCCCGCAAGCCCTTCTTCTGGGGCATCGTGGCGATAGTGGTGCTGCTGGGCATCAACCTGCTGAAGGATCCCAGATTCCTGTCCATCAGCTACAACGCGAGCACCGGCTACCTGTCGGGCAACCTGCTCGACATCCTGCGGGCGGCATCACCGATCATGCTGATCGCGGTCGGCATGACCCTGGTGGTTGCCACCGCCGGCATCGACCTGTCGGTCGGTTCGGTGATGGTCGCCTCCGGCGCGGTGGCGATGCAATTCTTGGCCGGCACCGACGTCCCGAACTCGATGGGCGGTGTACTCGGCGCCATCGGTATGGCCCTGCTCGTCGGAACCGGCATCGGACTGTGCTCCGGCATCCTGGTCGCCTACGTCGGCCTGCAGCCGTTCATCACGACACTGGTGATGATGATGGCAGGTCGAGGCCTCGCCAAGGTCATCACCGGCGGCAACAACACGAAGGCCTCCAGCGAAGGATTCTCGTGGATCGCCAACGGCCGCATCGCCGGCTTTCCGGTGGTCTTCCTCATCGCTGTGATCATCGTGCTCGCGGTGGCGCTGGTGATCCGCAAGACCGCACTGGGCATGATGATCGAGTCGGTTGGCGTGAACGCCGAAGCGGCCCGGATGGCCGGCATCAAACCACGCGGTCTGCAGGTCACCGTCTACACGCTGAGCGGCATGCTCGCCGCGTGCGCAGGCATGATGTCGGTTGCCTCGGTGATGACCGTGGACGTCTCGCAAACCGGCAACGGTCTCGAGATGGACGCGATCCTCGCGCTCGTGGTGGGCGGCACCTCGTTGGCCGGCGGCAAATTCCACATCGGCGGTTCGGTCGTCGGCGCCCTGATGATCACCACGCTCGACAAGACCGTCACCTTCCTCGGCATTCCCTCATCGGCGACCCCCGCCTTCAAGGCGGTCGTCATCATCATCTTGTGCCTCCTGCAATCTGAGCGGGTGCGCAACCTCCTCAAGAGGCGTGTGCGCAAGACGGCAGTACCGAGCGCATCAGCGAAAGTGAGCGTGGCAGCATGAGTGCGATCGCAGTGCAGCCGGAGAACACCGGTCTCAGCTCGAAGATCAAGAGCTGGATGGACGCCAAGGCCATGCTGCTGCCCACCTACGCCGCTCTGGTGATCTTCGTGGGAATGCTCATCTACGGCCAGGCCGAGTACGGGCTCATCGTCTCCAAGGGCGCGATGCAGTGGGGCACGATGTCCAATCTGCTGATCAACAACGCCCACATCATCATCCTCGCGGTCGGCATGACCTTCGTGATTCTCACCGGAGGCATCGACCTGTCGGTCGGCGCGGTGATCGCGTTCTCCTCGTTGTCGGGCGTGATGCTCACCAATGCCGGGGTCAACGGCTGGCTCACGATGGTGATCATGATTCTGATCGGCACGCTTTTCGGACTCTTCTCGGGCGTGTTGGTGCAGTACTTCAACGTGCAGCCGTTCATCGCGACACTGGCCACGATGTTCTTGGCGCGCGGCCTGGCATCGATGCTCAGCACCGAGCCCCAGCGACTGTCGGACGACTCGCCGATCAAGCTGATCTCGACCGACATCAAACTCATCGACGGCCCCAAGGTCAATGACCTGATCGTCACACCGGGCGTCCTGATCGCTATCCTCGTCGTTGCCGCAGGCTGGTGGACGCTGCATCGCACCCGCACGGGCCGCACCATCTACGCGATCGGCGGCTCGGAGACCTCGGCGTCGCTGATGGGCCTTCCGGTGGTGCGGACCAAGCTGTTCATCTATACGATCAGCGGAACGCTGGCCGGGATCGCGGGCCTGGTCTACACCGCAGAGCTGGGCAAGGCGCAGAACATCACCGGCGTCGGCTGGGAGCTGGACGCGATCGCCGCAACCGTGATCGGCGGCACCCTACTGACCGGCGCGTTCGGATATGTGCTCGGCTCGGTCGTCGGCGCCCTGGTGCTCGGCCTGATGACAGTGCTGATCACCCGCAACGGGGCGATCCCGGCCGAATGGACGACCATCATCACCGGTGCCATCCTGCTGGTCTTCGTGCTCTTGCAGCGCGCAATCACCTTGCGCAAGAAATAGGACCTTCTCGCGAATCTGGCCGCCGGCCGCGACTCACCGCTCATCGGGCGGGAGCCGCGGCCGGCGGTTTTTGCTCCGGCGGCAGTCGATCGTC
>NZ_JAVTWX010000149.1:12537-25177 GCF_032229645.1 Brooklawnia sp. | reverse complement strand
TCACGGAACTGCCCGGCGATGACCATGTTTCCGTCGTCGGGTTCCTCAAGAAGGTTGATGCACCGCAACAGTGTGCTCTTGCCGGCTCCGCTAGGTCCGATGATAGAACACACCGAGCCTTCCCTGACGCGCAAGGCGACCCCTTTGAGGACCTCATGGTCGCCATACTTCTTGCGGAGGCCGGCCAGCTCGATGGCGAATTCCGGGCGTCCGCGACTGCTCGCGGAATCATCGGGCTCGTTGGCCGTGACCGTCAGTTCACCGTTGTTGCTCATCTTCTGTGTCTCCCTGCGCGTTGAGAATCAAGGATCGAGCGCTCGGGTGCATGGGCCACCCGAGCGCTCGTTGGGATCAGCTGTCGAGCAGGTAGCTCTCTTCGACCTCGGTGAGGCTCGGATCCACGTCGTGGTCGATGAAGATCTGCTTCAAAGTGCCGTCGGCCCGTAGCGCGGCGATGTCAGCGTTGAGGGCGTCACCCAGAGCCGTATTGCTCTTCGTGAAGGGGATACCTACCTGGGCGGGTTTGACTGAGGCGCCGATCGGATCGTAGGGATCGGCGGTGGTGACCTTCCAATCGCCACCGTTCTGGCCGGCGCTGAACGCGGCAGCAGGAACCGAGTCGATGCCGACGTCGATTCGGCCACTGTCAAGGTCGGCCCACATCTCGACGTTTGACTTGTAGATCTTCAGCTTGTCGCCGAGCTGAGCCTGAAGGTCAGCGACCCATAAATAGCCGTCAACGGTACCGACGTTGCGAGTGAGGATGGTGGGGATATCGGTCATGCCGTCTTTGGAGATGATGCCCATCCCGTCGACGTACATCGCCTCACTCAGCCCGACGACTTCGGCCCGGCTCGTCGTGCGGTAGTAGTCGCCAATCGCGACATCGGCGCGACCGGACTGGACGGCCGGAACTGCACCGCTGTAGTCAACCTGCACGTACTCCGGAGTCAGGCATTCCATTTCGGCGATGGCGGTGATGATATCCACGTCCACGCCAGCGGCAGATCCGCCTGCGAGCGACGAGAATGGAGGAAACTCCGGTGCCGCAATGGTGAGAGTGCCATCTTTGATGGTGGTAAAGACATTCGCGGGTGTGCAGTCTGCCGCGACGTCGGAACTGGACTCGCCGGAGCTGCCGCTGGAACAGCCGGCAAGTAGCAGGCCTGTCACCGCGACGGCGGCCGTCAAGCCTTTTGAAAGGCGCATCGACATGATTCGACTCCTCTGGTGGTGTGGGCGGATGACCTCACTGACCAAGCGACATACGCCGCTCGGCCTGTCTGGTCACCCAACTTGCAGGGATGGTGATGACTGCGTACATGAGTCCTGCTAGGGCAAAGGTCTCGAGAGCCCGGAAGGTCTGGTTGCTGATGCTGTACGCATTTGCGGTCAATTCGCTCACAGTTATCGAATAGGTAAGCGACGTGGCCTGGAAAATCTGGATCGCGAGTCCCATGAGTGAAGGAATTGAGACCCGCAAGCCTTGCGGAATGATGATGAAACGAAGGACATCAACATTCGTCAAAGCGAGTGCCTGGCCCGCCTCGATTGTGCCGGCATTAACTGACCTCAGCCCGCCGCGAAGGTATTCGCCAGCATAGGCAGCTGTCGTGAAGGTGAGTCCGATGACTGCGCAGAGAAACGCGGTCGGCGACCAGTTCAGCGCTGGCAAGCCGAAATAGACGACATAGAGCACGACCAGAGCGGGCGCACCGCGCCCGATCTCTACCAATGCGATGGATAGCCAGTTCAACGGCTTGAATCGGGAACTGACCCCAACCGCCAACAAGAGCCCGAGAGGTAGACCGATCAGAAGACTGAGCGCGGTGAGTCCAAGCGAGACGATCAGTCCGCCAAATAGCTTGGGAAAGCTATCTGCCCAAAATCGAAATGTGCTGATCAACGTGCACCTGCCTTACGCATGCGAGCTTCCATGCCGCGGGCGGCAAGACCCATCGGTATAGATAGAGCCATATAGACAATGGCCGCGATGAAGAAAAGAAGAATCCCTTCAGGTGACCTGCGCGCATAGGTGCTGGCCGCGAAGACCATCTCCGTCACACCGATCACGGAGGCAATCGAAGAATCTTTCACAAGACCGATGAAATAGGTAGCCAGTCCGGGCAGCATCGCCCGCAAAGCCTGCGGCGCGATAACCTTGGTGAACATCGTCCAACTCCCCAAGCCAAGCGCATGCGACGCTTCGAACTGACCCTTGTGAACAGCCAACAGGCCGCCTCTGAAGATCTCGGCCAAATACCCGGACGAAATGATACCGAGCCCGATTATGGACGCTTTGAGCGGGTCGAGAAGAACTCCGATTCCCGGGAGCCCGAAATAGATGAAGAACAGCCACACGATCGGCGGAATACCTCGTGCAATATCGATGAAGCTCTGCGCCACAAGCCTGAGGGGCACAAACCCCGAACGTCGCATGAACATCAGCGGAATCGCGATCACAAAACCGATAAGAAAAGCCCCGACGGTCACCAGTAAGGTGCACGGAATGGCCTGTATGATCGGCGCAAATCCCCCCACGGACGTCTCCTCTGTCGGCTTGTCAGAGGCGCGTCTCGACTTACCTCTGTAATATCTCTGAGCCTACGCCAGGAGTGTTTCAGCAGCTTTACGAGAGAGATTATCCTAGTATCGTTCACGTTACCTTGAGGTAACAGGATTGCTTGGCCATAGGAGCGCCTTCACCGTCTCGCGCCGGTCCATTTGACGATACGCCTCCGGCGCATTATCGAGCGTACCGAAATAGCTGAAGACGATGCCCGGATACAATTCATCAGAACTCACCAACCGGAGCAGCTCGGGCAGGTAGTCGCGTGCCGGGCATATTCCACCTGAAATCGAAATGTTGCGTCCGAACACGGCCGCCAAGTCCACCTTAATTCCGTGCGGAAGGCCGACATATCCAAGGCTCCCTCCCGCTCTGACCAGGGATAATGCCGTATCGAATGATCCACTCGAGCCGACACATTCCACCACTTGCTTGGCCAATTCTCCCGAGGTCAATTCGCGTACCGCGGCTACCGCATCATCGCCCCGCAGTGACACAAACTCGTCGGCACCATTGGCCCGGGCCATTTCTTCACGATCGGAGTGCGCACCGCCCAAGACGATGACTCGATCGGCCCCGATCATGCGGGCAGCGATGATTGCGCATTGACCGACGGCTCCGTCTCCGACGATGATGACGGTGTCGCCGGCCTGAACATCTGCATTACGCACACCGTGCAATCCGGTAGGCATGACATCGGCAAGAGCAAGCAGGTCTGGGATACGCTCGGCGGATGGCGCCGAACCATCGGAACTCAGTTTGACCAGCGTGGCCGAGGCATGCGGCACTCTTACCAGTTCGCCCTGGCCGGCATCGACAACCTCGCGGCTCCAAAAGCCGCCATCCAGACATGAGGAACTAAGTCCCTCACGACAGTAGGAGCATTCCCCATCGGAATAGCGGAAAGGCGCAACGACCCAGTCCCCAACATCCGGCCCGGTGACCTGGGATCCCGTCTCGACGACGCGACCCAGGAACTCGTGACCGATCCGTGCGCCTGGCGCGACGGCGGCCTGGCCGCGGTAGGTCCACAGATCTGAGCCGCATACCGCTGCGGCCTCGACCTGCACGATCACATCGCCAGGATCTTCGATGCTCGGGTCGGGAACCGTTTCGACCGAGACCTGATAGGGGCCCTGAAAGACCACCGCACGCATCGTCAGTTCACCTCGTCCCAGCGCCCATGTTGACGAGGTTTTCCGGCGCCTCATTGAAGACCAAGCGTTGGACGAGTTGTCTCAGCGCGATCCGACGTCCGTCGGCAAGAGACTCCTCGGAAATGAAGGCGGCGTGCGGGGTGATGAGGACGTTCTCCAATCCGAAGAGATCGGAGGACTCTGTGTCCTCGTCCTCGATGACGTCCACCCCGGCGCCGGCAATCTGACCTGTCGTCAACGCTTCGACGAGAGCCGGCTCGTCGACTACCGGCCCTCGCGCGGTGTTGATGAGCAATGCCGTCGGCTTCATGAGTTCCAGCTCGCGCTTGCCGATCAGGTGCCTGGTCTCGGACAACAGTGGAGTGTGCAATGACACGATGTCGGATGTGGCCAGCAACTCGTCGAGACTGTCGACCTTCTCGACTCCGTACTCTTCGAGGTACTCGGCCGACTTGGTTGGCGCATAGACGATAACCCGCAGGCCGATGGCGTGGAGAACCGGCACCATCAGCTTGGGGATGCTCCCGAAGAAGACGAGTCCAATGGTCTTGCCCGACACGCGAGTGGGGAGCCCGCCGAGCATAGGGTCCCAATGCCCGGCGCGCACGCTGCGATCGAGAAAGCTGATCTTGCGGACGAGGTCAATGATCATTCCGACGGTGTGCAGGGCGACGTCTTCGGAGCAGAACCCGGGGGTATTGGTCACCCCAATGCCGAGGTCGGTTGCCGCATCAAGGTCCACGTTGGACACGCCGATCGCCTGCAGGCTGATGACCTTCAACTTGGGCAGACGTTCCAGCACTGCGCGGGTTACCTCGAAGTACTCCACGAGAACGCCGTCTGCATCTGCCACCGCCTCAACGAAAGTATCGTCCGCATTGTCGGGAGTGGTGACGCCGACCAACTCGATCTTGTCGACGACACCCCACTCGGCCAGTAGCTGACTTTCGTAGTCCAAGCCACCATCGACGTTGAAGTAGACGACTCGAACCGGCATCAGTTCACTTCCTTCTCGTTCGCGTTGGTCAAGACGTCTTCAAGGATCGCGAGGCCTTCGTCGATAAGATCGGTGGTGGTGTTGAGGGGTGTGGCGAGGCGTAGGCCGTTGCCTCGAACACCACACGACAGCGTGAGCAGTCCCTTGTCGAGGCAGTCTCGCCGAACCTGCTCAAGCAGGTCACCTCCCGGTCGTCCATCGACATGGTTGAGTTCGATGGCGCGCATCAGGCCGAGCCCGCGGGCATCGGTGACGATCGGATATCGCTCTTTGAGCCCCTCGAGGCGGGCGGCCAGATGATCGCCGACCGCATTGACGTTGTCTAGCACCTTTGCCTCCTTGAACTCATCAAGGACAGCGAGCCCGGCTGACGCGACGACCGGATTGCCACCGAAGGTGCCCCCGTGGCGTCCCGGACCCCAGGCCTGCATGATCTCGTGAGTGGAGACCACGCCGCTGGCAGCGAGTCCTCCGGCCATGGCCTTGCCGATCGTCATGATGTCGGGTACCACATCAAGGTTCTCGCTGGCGAAGAACTTGCCGGTGCGTCCATAGCCGGCCTGGATCTCGTCAAAGATGAGCAGGATGCCGTGCCCGTCGCAGATCTCTCGGAGCGTCTTGACGAAGCCGGTTGGCGGGACGACGTAACCGCCCTCGCCTTGGACCGGTTCCATGAGGATGGCGGCCACCGAACCCGGGTCGCGGATGTAAGAAAAGAGATCGTCGAGCTGACCCAATGCGTAGTCGGTGATCTGGTCGGGGGTGAAACCCGCGGGGGCCTGGCTGGCCGAGGGGTAGGGGATGAAGTCGATACCCGACATCAGCGGGTCGTAGCCCTTGCGGTACTTGGCGTTGGATGCGGTCACCGAGGTTGCGGCGATCGTACGACCGTGGATGGAACCCTTGAAGGCGATGATCGCGGGCCTTCCGGTGTATGCCTTGGCCAGCTTGAGAGCTCCATCGGTGGCTTCGGCGCCGCCGTTGCTGAAGAAGGTCGTGGACAGTTCACCGGGCGCCAGTTCGGCTATCCGTTCTGCCCAGAGCAGGGTGCTTTCGTAGTTGACCATGTTGAACGATGCGGTTAACAGCTTCTCGACCTGCGCCTTGATGGCCTCCACCACCCTCGGATGACAGTGTCCCAGGGCATTGACCGCGATGCCCTGCACCCAGTCGAGATAGCGGCGACCGCTGGTGTCCCAGATGTAGCTGCCGGCGCCGCGATCAATGATAAGGTCCGTCGTCTTGTACAGGGCGGGACTCAAGTAGCTCTCATAGTCCGCGTAGGTGATCATTTGCCTCGCTCCTTCTGGTTCTGCCTTCGGGTTGAGGAGCGGCGTCGATCCCCGATTCGTTTGCACAAACTGTAAAGCCGTAGCAAGCACCGACGGCAGGTACGGCATGTACCAGATTTCTGGAATCATGGGCCCGCGAGTATGAGATGGCTACAGTTCACCCATGGCTTTCACCGTACGAGAACTCCTCAGCATCCGTTCGCTCGGATTGCTGCTGCGCTTTGAGGGCGCCGATGGCGCCCTGGATGCTCAGATTCACTGGGTTCATCAGAGCGAGTTGGTCGATTCGACCTTGTTCACCGAACCCGGCGAAGTGCTCATGACCACCGGCTCCAGACTGCCGCGTCCCGACGAGACCAGCGCTGAGGAGCTCGGGGAGATCTATCGGCACTATGTTCACAGGTTGTGTGACAGTTCTGTCGTTGCTCTCGGCTTTGGAGTCGGCGATCACCACGACTGCGTTCCCGACGAGCTCCTTCGCTCGGCGCATCGCTACGGTTTGCCGGTCTTCGAGATTCCCTGGGAACTGCCGTTCTCAGCAGTCATCAAGGCGGTCTCAAAGTCCCGTTCGGACGCCGAGCATGCCTATCTGCGTCGCACCAATAGCGCCCAGCGCCGGCTTATCGCGGCGGCCGGGCGTCCAAATGTTGCGCAGTCTGTGGTGAGCAGCACCGCGCAGATCATCAGTGGCTGGGCCGTTCTGGTCGATCGCAACGGACGCATGCTCGTGCACACCCACACCGACCAGCTGACTCGGGCAGCTCTGGCCGTCCGTCAGCACATGGCCAGCGGCAAGACCGTGAGCTTCGCCGATGACGAACACTCGCAGCTGTGTGTGCACACGATCGCCGGCAGCGAGGACCAGCCGCGAGGTTTCTTGGTGGCAGGCACACCAGGAGAACTGGATCCCCTGGCCATCTCCACCTGCCTATTGGCCTCGAACCTGTTGGGCATCTTTCTATCCTTGACAGGACGCCTGGAGACCGCGCTCGCCGAGATGCGCTCCAGTCTGATTGCGGAGGCCCTCGCTGGCAACGCCGACCTGGTTCTACGCGCCGGGAAGAGTGTGTGGCCCAAGACACCCCACGACCCTGTTCAACTGGGCTGCGTAGAAGGTACCGAGGCCCAGCTTGGCGCGCTGCGTCTTACCGATATTCCGGCGGCGTGGGGGCAACTGGAGGGCCGCTTGTGGATCGTCACGAGGCCTGCGATGCAGGCCAGGCTTGCCACCCAGATGGACGAAGACGGTCTGCGGGCGGGATGGGCGCCGACGTGCAGTTGGCGCGAGCTGGGCGAGGCCAGAAGCCTGGCTCTGGGTGACTTATTGCGCCACGACACCGATCACGCGGCGGATGAAGCCAACCCCAGGGTGAATCTGGTCGATCTGCTTCCGCGTCGGGAGGCAGAGGCCTTCGCTCGGACGAGGCTAGGCCCGATCATCGATCCGGGCAACCACGAACTGCTGACTACGCTCGCTGCCTGGCTGGACGCAGATGGAGCCCTTGACATCGCTGCGGCCAACCTGGGCGTGCATCGCCACACCATAAGCCGTCGCATGCGGCGGGTCTGCGAATTGCTTGGCCTGGGTTCGCTGGATCATTCGGCGCGCCATGACCTCTGGTTCGCCTGTCAGGTTCTGGCGCATCACGGCGAACTCCCGAAGGCCACCGCATCCTGATTCGAATGACATCGGCCCGGTCCGGGTCGTTCAACGGCTTCGGACTGTCTGCAGATCATTAGACATTTTTTTAATTGCCTAGTCAGGCGGAACTCGATTGGCTCCCCGGACTGGACTCGAACCAGTAACCCTCTGATTAACAGTCAGATGCTCTGCCAATTGAGCTACCAGGGATTGGCGTTCGCGTTTCTCAACGCGAGATGAAACACTAGCAGGCCCCCACCGGTTCCCCAAATCAGACCACACGTCCTAACCGGACGACTCCGGCGATGTCCGTCTGCCGACACAACCATCGAGGATGCAGGTAAGCAGCTGGCCTGCCCACTGGGCCGGCCGGCCAGCCCATCAAATCGATTGGCAGCATTCCGGAATGCCTACCCCGGCAGATCAATACTGCGAAATCCAGCCCCCAGACTCAGGCTCACTCATATTCGGCACGGACGTCCTCGACCAGTCCGAGCACGATCGACTGCACCCTCGGATCGGTCAGATCGCAGCGTCCGAGCCCCTCCGCCTGCCAGCTGATCGGGTCGTCGGAACCGGGCTGACGGCGTCCGACGATCAACACGGTGCCCAGGTCATCGTCCAGCTGGAACTGCCGCGAGACCACGATGGACGCACGCACCCGCTCGGCGAAGGCATGCGGCAGTGCGCTGCTCTGGTTCAACTCGACCTCAGAACGGGTGCCGTCGACCAGTTCCCAGTAGAGCCGCCGGTTGTCCGAATCCCAGCCGCCGCGCTGAACATCTGCCCACGCGACAAACTGCCAGCCCTGCTCTCTGCGCACCACCAGCCGATCGCGTAACAGCGCCACGAATGCCTGCGGTCCCCGAGCCGACACCAGCACATCCGGACGTGCGCCCAGCACCTTGCGAAGCTCGACGATCTCGTCCTTGGTCAGCTTGTGCATCGCGCGATCGGCCATGCTTCAATTCTTTCACCTCTGCTCCACCCATCAGGCGGCCTGCTCCGCTTTCATGAGGGTCCGCAGCCGTGTCAATCCTCGCTGCTCGAGCCGCCGGATCGTCGACACGCTCAGGCCCATCCGGGCTGCGACCGCAGCCCGCGTCATGGGAGGTTCACCGACGCCGAAAGTGCATCGTAGGATATCGGCTTCTGGGCGCGGCAATTTGTCGAGCCATTGCTTCGCTCTTGGGTGCATCTCGTCGCAGCCCGGTCTCGTTGCCTGATCTGGCAGCACCGCCAGCAGATCGTCGGTCAGGCGACCAGGGGCGCTGAGCCGCACTGCCTCGGCAACGACACGTACATCACGACCCAGATAGTCGGCGAGTTCGTCCACAGCCACCTCGCGCCCGAGCAGCATCTCCAACTGCTCCTGGGAGCGCCTCAGTTGCATCGCATTGCGCAGTCGGAAGATGCTGGCCTCGATCGCACCACAACGGCGTAGCGCGGCACGCGAGATCTCCGTCTCCACGATCGGCCATGCCAAACTTGAGAATCGGTAGCCGCGACGGTGGTCCCAGCGCCGGATCGCCCGGCCGAGCCCCACGCAGCCTTCCTGAAAGAGCTCCTCCGCGGCTACACCAGCGCGATCGGCCCAGGTGTGCGCGAGACTGGCCACCATTGGCAGGTTCCCGATGAAGAATTCGTCCTGGGCGGCTCGCCCGATTGCGGCCACTCGCTCGAGGTCCGCCGGATCGGCTCTGCAGCCGAACGAGCGGTCCGCCAGCGCGTGCTCTGCTGTCACGCCTGCCTCAATCGTCTCGGCCAGCCGGATCTCGTCGTCGCCATTCAGTAGAACGGCATCAGTAGCTTCGAAGAACATAGCTCTAGCATCAGCCGGGCCCGGTATCTGATGGGGCTTATCCACAGCAAGGAAACGGACAACACCAGATGCTGTGGAAACGACGCGAAAGCCGGGTCAATCTGCTCCGGTGCTGATCTGCTCGAGGGTACGGCGCCGAGTTTCCAACGCGATGAGTTCGGTGAACGCCTGCTTATGGCTGGACGCGTGCTCGACCGGATTGATGCGCTGCAGCCGTGATTTCAGATCTGCGAGTTTGCGCAACGTGGTCAGCAACTGCAGCTTCGCGGTATACGCCGATGCGTAGGCCTCGTCGGGGTCGTGATGCACACCCTCGACCAGCAAGGCGACCTGCAGTTGACGAGCAACATCATCCAAGGTGGCTGCCTGGAGTTGCTCCGTCCAGCCGTGTGTCTGGAGCGGCGTCGCCAAGATGACCTCGAAAACGGCCCGGTAGGCAGGGTGGGTGAAGTCGTCCGGGCTGACACCATTCCAGGCGGTGTCGAAGAGCATCGGATACTGCAGCATCAGTTTCACGGTGTCGCGCTCGACGACGATGCTGCGATCGCGCGGGTCGGGCCAGGGCAACGACAAACCATCCAGCGCCGGAGCTTCATCGACATCGGCTGACCTCTGGACGCGCTGTTTGGGCGGCTCCTGGGCGGCCGGCATCGACCTGCGCGTCTGCTGCGAGACGACCTGGCGCACCTCTTCGACGTCCATACCGACCAGCTGGGCGAGATCGTGGAGGTAACCGCGCACCAGCGAGCTGTCGCGGACGCTTGACACCAGCGGAGCTGCTGCCCGGACCGCCTGCAGGCGTCCATCGACACGGTCGAGATCGTATTGGCCGACCACGTTTCGCATGACGAAGCGATAGAGCGGAACTCGGCGTCCAACCAGTTCGCGTACCGCTGGCTCCCCCGAGCTCAACCGCAGATCGCACGGATCGAGCCCGTTCGGCTCCACAGCGACATAGGTCTGCGCGACGAAGGTCTGATCGAGATTGAAGACCTTGAGTGCCGCCGCCTGCCCGGCCGCGTCCCCATCGAAGGTGAAGACGATCTCACCGCTGAACGCATCGCTGTTGCCCATCAGCCGCTGCAGCATCCGTGCATGATCGGCACCGAAAGCGGTGCCGCAGGATGCCACAGCCGTATCAATGCCCGACAGATGGCAGGCCATCACATCTGTGTAGCCCTCGACGACCACGGCCTGCGACTTCTTGCCGATCGGCTGCCTGGCCAGATCGAGCCCGTAGAGCACGTGTGACTTCTTGTACACGGCTGTCTCGGGAGTGTTGATGTACTTGGCCGGCATCCGGTCGTCGTCGAAGACCCGGCGGGCGCCGAAGCCGAGCACCGATTGCGCAGAGTCCTTGATCGGCCAGATCACCCTGCCCTGGAAATAGTCCCAGCCCGATTCGCGGATCAGGCCGGCTTTCACCAGCTCATCGTCGCCGAATCCGCCGCTGCGCAGGTGATTATGCAGTGCCCGGCCGTCCTTGGGGGCGTAGCCCATGCTGAAGTGTTCGGCAGCCTGGCGCCCGAAGCCACGCCCGTCGACGAACTGCCGGAAGATCACAGCCTCCGGGGTGGTGATCTGGCCCTGATAGAACTCGCAAGCAGCCTGATTTGCCGCCAGTATCCGCTGTCGCAGGCCCGGCTGGGCGGCCGGCCTGCCGTCATCGCTGATCCGCAGTTGGACGCCCGTCTTGTCAGCCAGGGCCTGGACGGCCTCGGCGAAAGTCAGATTGTCGATCTTCTGCAAGAAGGTGATGACATCGCCGCCCTCACCACAACCGAAGCAGTAGTAGAAGCCACGCGAAGGCGTGACCTGAAAACTGGGCGTCTTCTCGTCGTGGAACGGGCACAGCCCCTTCAGCGACCCTCCCCCGGCGTTGCGCAGCTGGACGTAGGCGCCGACGATCTCATCGATGCGGGCTCGCTCACGAACCAACGCGATGTCTTCATCGTTGATCCGGGTGGCCATGGCGGCAAGTTTAGCCGTGCCCGCAGACCCGGGTTTTTCACCTCACCGGGCCGACACCATGACCCATGCTGCGCGGCAGTTCGTGCCTCGCCCAGCCCAGCAGATTCTCAGCCTGATCGAAGGCGAATCTGTCGGTCATTCCCGCGACATAGGTGACGGCCGCGAGCACACGGTCATCGCTTCGGAAGGCCTCCGGCAACCGCGATGGATGCTCGATGTAATACGAGACCAGGTCCTGAAGCACCGCGATTACCGCCTGCGACTGTTCCAGCGATTCCGGACGCGTATAGATTTGCCGGTAGTTGAAGCGCCGTAGCTCCGCCAGTGCCTCGGCGTCGCCCGCATTCATACCCACCTGACCGGCCTCCACGATGCTGCGGGAAAGGCTGCGGATCAGCACGCTGAGTTGTTCGCGTCGTCCGGTACCCAGCCGCGCCGAGACCAACTCCGGCAGGTCGTCCAGGTGGACTATGCCGGCCGATGCCGCGTCCTCCAAGTCATGCGCGCAGTACGCGATCCGGTCGGCCCAGCTGACGATCTCGCCTTCGATGGTCGCCGGTGCCTGCCGCGACCACGAGTGGTTGCGGATGCCGTCGAGTGTCTCAGCGCACAGATTGAGTTCGGCGAGCGCTACATCGGCACCCCAAGGCCCATGGTCGAACCCATCCGGCAAGAAGGCGTCGAATGCCTCCTCGGAGGCATGTCCGCCGGGGCCGTGCCCGCAATCGTGACCGAGCGCGATCGCCTCGGTCAAGCTGACATTGGCTGCCACCGCGCGGGCGACCGAGGTGGCCACCTGTGCCACCTCCAGCGCGTGGGTGAGCCGGGTGCGCTGATGATCGGTCGGATAGACCACGACCTGGGTCTTGCCTGCCAGCCTACGAAAAGCCGTCGAATGGACGATCCTGTCGCGGTCTCGTTCGAAACAGGTGCGTTCGGAATCCGGCTCCTCCTCGCGCGCCCGGTTACCGGAACCGTGAGCAAATGTCGCACCCGGACGCAGCCAGCCGGCTTCACGGTCCTCGCGGGCTTCGCGTCCGATCGGGGCTCCGCGCGCGATGCCCACATGGCTGTCGCGATGCGCGGTGACGAGTTCATCGCCATGCCCGGCCATGGTGGCGGCCCAGCTGACGGCCCGCGCATTGGGCTGCAATGCGTCCGAAGAACTCATGCGCCTAGCCTGACACACG
>NZ_JAVTWX010000149.1:0-12437 GCF_032229645.1 Brooklawnia sp. | reverse complement strand
TAGCCTGGATCAGACTTAGCCGCCGGAGGTCTCGAGCTCGGCCTCACTGAGATCCAGTTCGAGACCGCAACGATCGTCCAGCCACCCCCATGGCATGGTGACCTTCGAGCGTGGGCTGCCTTGTCGTCCGCGTGGACGTCCGAGTTCGGCGGTCGGATAGTCGACGTCAGGATCCAGCTGGGCCAGCAGCGTGTCGAGTTCGGCCAGGCTGGAGACCATGCCGAGGGTATGCCGTAGCTCGCCGCCGACCGGGAAACCCTTGAAATACCAGGCCATATGCTTGCGCAGGTCTTTCATACCGTGCTCCTCACCCCACAACCTGGCGAGCAGTTCGCCATGCCTGCGGACGATCTGACAGACCTCACCAAGACTGGGCAAGACCGTCTCGTCCTCGCCTGCGATGGCGCCGGCGAGATCGCGGAAGAGCCACGGCCTGCCGAGACAGCCGCGTCCGACCTCAACTCCGGCGCAGCCGGTCTGCTCGATCATCGCGACCGCGTCCTTGGCCTCCCAGATGTCACCGTTGCCGAGCACCGGAATGTCGACTGCCTGCACCAGCTGCGTGATGGCATCCCAGTGGGCGTGCCCCGAATATGCCTCGGCGACCGTGCGCGCATGCAGGCAGATCGCGGCCACCCCGCTGTCCTCGGCCAAGCGAGCCATATCGAGGAATGTCAGATGCCGATCGTCGATACCGATCCGCGTCTTGATGGTTACCGGGACCCCAAATCGATCGGCGGTCTGCACGGTGCTTGCCATGATCTCGCGAACCAGGTCGAGTTTCCAGGGCAGTACTCCCCCGCCGCCCTTGCGGGTGACCTTGGGTACCGGACAGCCGAAGTTCAGGTCGATGTGGTCGACTCCGAAACCCTTGCACAAGATGTCGACGGCGACTTCGAGTGAGACCGGGTCGACGCCATAGGTCTGCACCGAGCGCACCTCTTCCTCGGGCCAGAAGGCCAGCATCTCGGCGGTCTTCGGGTCCCCGACCACCAAGCCGCGAGAGGTGATCATCTCGCAGACGTAGAGTCCGGCACCCTGCTCGCGGCAGAGCTGCCGGTAGGCCGCGTTCGTGACACCAGCCATCGGCGCGAGGATCACCGGGGTGTCGATCACCAATGCGTCGCGATTGGACGGCGAACTCAGCCGCAGCTCGGGCAACAGCCGGGTCGGTGTGGTCTGGGTCGTGGTCATCGCTTCCAGGCTAGACAATCCGTGCAAGCGGTCAGCTATCGACGCTCACTCGACCATTTCCTGACGGCGCCGCTCCGGCAGCGCCAGCGCGCTGCCGGCCGCGATCAGGAATGATGCCCCGAAAACACCGAAGACCAGCGGATTGCCACCGGAGGTCAACAGCAGCGGGACGCACAACGGCGCGATGATCGCCGCCACCCGCCCGGTCGCCGACGCAGCGCCGGTTCCGGTGCCGCGCATGGCGGTCGGGTAGATCTCCGGCCCGATCGCATAGAGCGCACCCCAGGCGCCGAGGTTGAAGAAGCTGAGGGCGCAGCCGGCCGCAATGATGCCGGCCGGCGAGGTCTGCACGCCGAAGAGCACGGCCGCTATACCGGAGCCGAGCAGGAAGCTCGCCAGCGTTGGGCGGCGTCCCCATTTCTCGATCAACCAGGCGGCCACCGCATAGCCGGGCACCTGGGCCAGCGTGATGATCAGCGTGTACTCGAACGAGCGCACCAGCGAATGCCCTTGCCGTAGCAGCAGAGTAGGCATCCAGGTGAACGCGCCGTAGTAACTGAGGTTGACGAAGAACCAAACCGCCCACAAGGCAATCGTGCGGCGACGGAGTTCGGGCGAGAAGAGCGAACTGCGCTGCTGCTGGGCGGTCCCGACACTGACCGGAGTCTGCTTGACAGCGGTCTCAATATCGACGCTAGGGGAAACACCCGAATGCTTCTCGAACTCACGGACGGACTCTTCTGCCTCGGTGAGGCGACCCTTCGACTCGAGGAAGCGCACCGACTCGGGCAGGCCGCGCCGCACCACGAGCGCGTAGCCGGCGGGCACCAGACCGACGAGCAGCGCCCAGCGCCAGCCCGCCCAGCCACCGATCTCCTTCGGTACCAGGAAGTAGCCGAGCAGCGCGGCCATGATCCAGCCGAGTGCCCAGAAGCTCTCCAGCCAGACGACCATCCGGCCGCGGATCCGCTGCGGTGCAAATTCGCTGACCAGGGTGGAGGCGACCGGAAGCTCAGCACCCAAACCGAGACCCACGACGAACCGCAGCGCCATCAGCATGGCGACGCCGACCGAGAAGGCAGCCATCCCGGTCGCGATGCCATAAATCAACAGGGTGAGCGCGAAGACGTTTCGGCGCCCGATCCGGTCGGCGAGCAATCCACCCACCGAGGCACCGATCATCATCCCAACGAATCCGATCGACCCGATCCAACTCAGCTGAGTGTTCGAGAGATCCCAGCTCACGGCGAGGGCTGTCATGACATAGCTGATCAGGCCGACATCCATGGCGTCCAGTGCCCAACCGACGCCGGAGCCTACGAGGAGCTTGCCGTGCTCGCGTCCGAACGCCAGCTGATCGAGGCGTTGGGCCCTGCTCGGCAACTGGCTGTTCGCCACTGCTTGCGGTTCGCTCATCGTGTCCTCCAGGTGATTGCTGTGACTGCCTGGTCATGGGTTTGCGCCCAAGAGTCTAATACTTCGAGGACTGATTCTTCCATTGACCAGGCGCCGTTGGCGAGTCGTTCCTCATCGGGCACCTGTCTAGCGCCGCTGCCATACTGGACGAGTGATGCAGCGCTTCCGCGATCTCCTCGTCTTCGAACCCTCCAGCCGATTGGTGATCGCCTGCGACTCCATTGGCGGGATCGGCCCCAAACCCGGTGACAGCGTCCATGCGGACGAACGAACCGTCGCCCACTTTGGCGTCCGGGTGCCGCTGCTGGAGGTCCTCTGCGCCGGGGCACAGCCAATCGCGCTGATCAACGCGCTATGCGTCGAGCGCAATCCGACCGGGCAGAAGATGATCGACGAGATCGAGATCCTCGCTGCCCAGGCCGGCATTCCTGCAGACGCGGTCACCGGGAGTACCGAAGAGAACGCTCCGACCTCCGCCACCGGAATCGGAGTGACGGTCATCGGCTCGCTCGCTCACCGACTCCCGAAGGCCCAACCAGGTGATGTGGTGATCTGCGCTGGATTGCCGATCGCCTCGCCCGAGTTCGAGATCTTCATCGGGCATCCCGATCAGGTGGGTATCGCCGAGGTTCGCGAGGTAGTGGCCTCGGGCCTGGTACATGACGCGCTCCCGGTGGGCTCGCACGGAATCGGATTCGAGCTTGCCGAGATGGCCCACGTCGCCGGGCTCGAATCCCGATGGTTGGGTGGCTGGGATATCGACCCGTTGCGTTCGGGCGGACCCGCCAGTTGTGTGCTGTTCGCTTGTCCGCCCAACAACATGGACGCGGTAGTCGGGCGACTCGATCCGAATCGCCCGGCATCCCCGATTGCCCGGCTCGGGTGAGCCCCGAGGTCACCACTCACCGACCGCAGTGCGCCTGAGCCCTCACTGGCTCATGGCAGATATGCCGTGGTGGCCGGGCGCGGACTCGCATCCCACCCAGCCACCACGCTCTCTCAGACAGCGCCGGCGCCCGTCTCGCCGGTGCGCACTCGGATCATGCGCGACACAGGCACCGCCCAGATCTTTCCGTTGCCGATCTGTCCGGTATAGGCCGCTTCGCGAATGGTCACAATCGCGTCGTCCAGGATCTCATCGGCCACAACGATCTCGATCGCAATTTTGGGCAGGAATTCGACGCGTACTTCCTGTGAACGATAGATCTCAACCTTCCCTGCTTGAGCGCCGTGGCCTTTGGCATCATAAACCGTCATTCCGGTGATACCGATCTCTGCCAATGCGGACTTGACGGGCTCCAGCGCACTGGGCGGCAATACTGCGGTGATGAGATGCATTTCGATGTCCTCCATCCAAGCGGGTGGTCATAGATAGTCTGGCAGCGGGCAGCGCTGAGAACAGCGAAGGCGCCAGGTGCGCCCGCCTGCCGAAGTCACTGGCGGGTCGTGAGTTCACGGCCGAACACCGTCCAGCGCATAGGCGGTTTCGGCGTGCAAAGCGGTATCCAGGCCGGACTGTTCCTCGGAGTCGGGAACCCGCAGTCCCATGGTCTTCTTGAGCACCCACGCTATGAGCGCGGTCACGGCGAAGCTGTAGACGAAGACCACGATCACAGCCAGCGCCTGCTTGCCCAGCAGAGCTAGCGTGCCGCCGTAAAACAGGCCGGCGGCCCCTGCGGGAGAGGCCGGATCGGCCAAGAAACCAATGGCCAACGTGCCGAAGATCCCCGGGAACATGTGGATCGGCACGGCATCGAGGGCATCGTCATATCCGAGCTTCTCCTTCAGACCCAGCATTGTGAATCCGATGGCACCTGCGACCACACCGATGATCATCGCGCCGACTGCAGATACCGAGTTCGCCGCGGGTGTAATACCCACCAATCCTGCCAGAACACCAGAAATAGCACCCAGCGAGGTGGCCGACCCAATACGAATCCTCTCCACGATCATCCACCCTACGAGTCCACAGCAGGCGGCGACCAGCGTATTGGCGATTGCAACGCCTGCGCTCTCGTTAATTCCGCCGGACGACCCACCATTAAAGCCGTACCAGCCGACCATCAGCAGCCCGCCACCAAAGATGGCTATGGGAAGATTCCCGGGCCGCCCGACCTGCGGGAAATCTCGTCGCTTTCCCAGGAAGAGTGCCAGCACGAATGCCGCTATACCTGCGTTCAGGTGAACCGCCGTACCGCCGGCGAAGTCCATCGCACCCAGCCGGTTGGCAATCCAGCCGCCAACCTGCGCCCCGTCGGCCGAGTCGAAGGCGAAGACCCAGTGCGCGACCGGGAAGTATACGAGCGTCACCCACAGCCCGGAGAATACGAGCCAGGACGAGAACTTCATCCGCCCCTCGACAGCACCGCCGACGATTCCCACCGTGAGCCCGGCAAAGACGAGTTGGAATGCGGCAATCAGGATTGCGGGCACAGCACCGTCCGGAGTCTCGGCTCCCAGCAGCGACTGGAGACCAAACAGACCAATTGGATTGCCAATTATGCCTCGGCCGGCTACGGAGTTCCCAAGAGTGAGACCATATCCGTAGAGGACCCACAGCACGGCAGCAACCACGAAACCGCCGAATACTACCATGATGGTATTCAGAATGTTCTTCGTGCGCGACAGCCCTCCATAATACAGGGCGAGTCCCGGGAGCATGAAGGTGACAGCAACCGTGGCAGTTAACATCCAACCCGTGTTCACCTGTGAGACAATATCCATTTGCATTCCTCTACCTCGTGCGATTGATAATCGGCGGACTTCCATGAACAATCGACAGCATTACTGTGGCTTTGGCGAAATCTGTCGAGCTCATATCAGGCCCGGCTCGTCCCAAAGATTGAGTTTGGTGCCGATCCCCATTTTCACGGCATTCTCGTAGATCGTCTTTGCCCAGGCCACATCCTCGACCCCCATACCACCCACACTGAACAGCACGGGTTGATCGTCGAATTCCCGGCCTGGTGCCATGCCGTCGAATACGTCGCCAATATTGGTGACCTTGTCCGGATCCAGCTCGCCGGCGTCGATCAGGTCCTGCCAGTAGAGTCCGATCATGCCGAAAGCAGTCTCGTGCGAAGGCGCCGGATACTCCTCCGCCCATGCCTCGTAGATCTTCCTGGCATCCACCAGCAGACGGGCCCTGCCAGACCGCGTGTACTCCTTATCCATCTTCAGGTTGGCAGGCAGACTGAGGAAGGCTCCCGGCTTGATCCAGTCCCCGTTGATGTAGGGGTAGTTCTCAGACCCGGTCCTGCCGGTCACCACCTCGGAGACGATGTCGCAATCACGCACCGCGCCCTCGGCCGTATCGCTGATCTCGATGGTGGTGAACTGCGGATAATTCGCCCGCACGTAGTCCGCGAATGATTCAGAAGTCACCCGACGGCGGCCATTGATGACGATCGAATCCAGTGACGGGCGCGCAGTGGTCATAGCGTGCAGCGCCGTCTTGTTCATGGCGCCGGGGCCTATCACTCCCAGTGTCTTGGCGTTCTTCGGCGCCAGCTTCTTGGCGGCCGCACCGGATACGGCTGCGGTGCGGTAGGCGCTCTCCAGATTGCCGGACATAATCGCAAAGGGCGCGCCGGTCGTCTTGTCGTTCAGGACGATCAGGTGAATGGAGCGCGGCAGGCCTCCTTCGCGATTCTCCACGTTGGACCCGTACCACTTGACGCCGGCGGTATCGAAGCGCCCTCCCAGATAGGCGGCCATGGCCATGAACCGCCTATCGGCGTCGTTGCGAGGCATACCGGGGAACGGGCTGGCATCAGGGAAAGAGACCTGGGCGCCATGGGAATTAGCAGAGTTCCCCGCCATTCGGTAGTCACCCTTCGCGACGAGAACCAGCACCTCCTCCATGACTTCCATGCACCTGCCCATGTCTTTGACTCCCGCTGCGATGACCTCGGGCTCGCTCAAATAGAGCATGTCGATCTTCGTGCCTGCCGACGCGGTCGATAGGTCCGGCGTGTCGCTGGTCCTGATCCGGTCGCTGGTGGTCCCTGCGGTCATGTTTGCTCCTTCAGATTCGTGAACGTGGCTCCTGACCAGCCATCTGCTGATGACCGGAGAGAAAGGAAGCTTGCTGAGGCTCTTCCGGGAGATCTCCAGCACCCCGGAACGACCTAAACTCAGGAAAGCGCAAATATTGTTTCACGTCCAATATCTTTCCTGCGCACGTCCAGAGCGAATCACTTTCAATGACAATCGCGTTACCGAGGGACCGTGTAAAGTTACACCGCGGAAACAGTCTCGTGACATTCGCTGCACACATTCGACGTACTGTCCACGACATGGAATTCCGACAGCTCCGATACTTCTTAGCTATCGCGGATGAACTGCACTTTGGCCGCGCCGCCGAGAGATTACACATGTCACAACCTCCGCTCAGCCTGCAGGTGAGCAAGCTCGAACGCGAGCTGGGGGTCCGTCTGTTCGATCGGAGCACGCGCAACGTGGCACTTACCCCGGCGGGCGCTCAGCTACGCGACCAAGCGCGCCGGATCCTCGACGACCTCGACCAGGTCACTCAAGAGCTGCGTGACCTCGCCAGCGGAAAGTGGCCGGAGCTGACCTTCGGATTCGTGAGTTCAGCGAGTTGCACGATACTTCCCAGAGTCGTGCCCCTGTTCAAGGACCGGAATCCTGAGGTCACGCTGACCGAGATCCCGCTCACGTCCGGAGAACAGATTCAGCGTCTGGTGGCGGGCACGCTCGATCTTGGCATCGTCCGCGACGAAATGCCGGGGACTTCGGTCGTTGCGCATGCCGCTCGCAGCGAACGGAAGACTGCGGAAGCCGGGAATCACCAGCCGCACCAGTTTCAGATAGCAGCGAACGACAGCGTGCCGGTGAGCGATCTCATGTCACAAGTCGTCCACGAAGAGCGTCTGGTGGTGTGCTTACACAAGGAGCATCCCCTGGCACGCCGGCCGGAGATCTCGGCCCATGAGATCGCCGAGGTCCCCCTGATCACCTATCCGAGGGATCTGATGCCGGGCTTTGTGGATCGAGTGACACTTGCATTGGCCGAGCATGCCTCAAACGCCCGGATAGTGGAACAGGTCGTCCACCAGGAGACGGCACTTGGGTTCGTCGCTGCGGGCGTGGGAACGACGATCCTGCCGGAATCGATCCGCGAATTGGTCCCACCATCGATCGCCGTCGTACCGCTCAAAGGGTCTCCCGTCACTCGGCTGCTTGCAGTGACACGTGCTCACCCGCGCCAGCAGACGCTGGTGAGCGCCTTCTTGGACTGCCTTGGTGACGTCTGCGGGATGACACATCGACTGCCAACCACTACCGGGGATGACTGAGATCCTGCCCTGGCGGGCCCGCATTTCGGTCGTGCCGATTCCGGTATCTGGATTGTAATGCGATCGACATTAAGAGCATTTAGCTATCGATCGTGACCACGAGAGTATTGGACACGGAAGAACTTCTGCGATTTCCTGAATGAAACCGGACTCGACACGACGCAGATCTCACGAGATATGCCGCATCGGATCGCCGGTCCATTGGACAGGAAAGCAGGAGAAGCAAATGAGCGATGTCGTTATCGTGGGCGCCGGCGTAATCGGAACAGCGACCGCCTACGCGCTGCTGGAACGGGGAATCACGGATATCACCATCCTTGAGCGTCACACAGTGGCGTCGGGCGGCACAGCGAAATCCTCCGCGATTGTTCGCTGCCACTACGGTGTCACCTCGGTCGCGGCACTCGCACTGGCCAGCCTGGAGTTTCTGGAGAACGCGAGGGAGATCCTGGGCACCGATATCGGCTTCCAGCAAGTCGGATACGTCGTCGGCGTTGGCGAGGAGAACATCGAGCCCTTCTCTGCCAGCGTCAAGAACCAGCAGTCGATCGGAGTGAACACCGAGTTCATCGGTGCCGACGCGGTGCATGAGCTGTGGCCGGTGGCCAACCTCGATGAGTTCGCTGCCTTCTGCTGGGAACCCCGCGGCGGCTACGGTGACGCCTACGCCACCACCCAAGCGCTGGCCGCCAACCTTCGCGCCCGTGGCATCACCATTCGCCAGGGCGCCGAGGTGGCTGAAATCCTCACTGAGGGGGACAAGACCACCGGGGTCAAACTCAGCGACGGCGAAATCGTGCCCGCCGGCGCTGTTGTGCTGGCAGGCGGCCCATGGGTTCCGGCGCTGGGCAAACCCCTGGGCATCGACGTGCCGATCACTCCGATCCTCATCGAGCAGGTGCTCATCAACCCAGGCATCGACCTTGGCGCGCCCCCGGTCTTCTCCGACATGGTCTCCAAACAGTACGTGCATATCCGCGGTGCCGAGCTGCTGTTCGGCAATAGTGATGCCTCTGAGCTGATCAAGTCGGTCTCAGATCTCGACGATTACCCAAACCATGCCTCACACGATGCCCTGGAGTCGGTCGCCGAGAAGGCGGTCCATCGCTTCCCGGGCATCGAGAACCCCCAGGTGGCCAGCACATACACCGGGATTTTCGACTGCACGCCCGACCAGAACTACATCATCTCCGCAACCGACTACCAGGGCCTGTTCCTGGCTACCGGGATGTCGGGCCACGGGTACAAGACTGCGCCCGCGATCGGGACGCTGATGGCCGACCTGATCCTCGACGGGGATACCGCCATCCCGAATGTCACGGCCTCCGATTTCAGGCTCTCCCGGTTCGCTGAAGGCGATCTGCTCGTCAGCCCATTCCCGTACAAGGGGGCCTCCGGAATCCGCTGAGCCTGGTACGTATCGACGATTGCGAGTGGAGTGACGATGATAGTGGTTCTGGCAGTAGCGCTGATCTACAGCGTTATCGGCGTCTGGATGTTCGTCCGCGGCGCGGTCAGCCTGGTCGTCCAGATCCGGAAAGGCTCGGCCAGCCCGGGCCGGCTGCGCCCGGCCGGACGCCGACTCGCACTGACGACGACCGAGATCCTGTCGCACCGCAGATTCACGACCAGGCCAGTCGCCAAGGTCGCCCACTGGTGCGTGATGATCTCGTTCGTGGTGCTGGTGCCGACCCTGGCTGCGGCCTACCCACAGATCGTCAACGCGCAGGCCGAGCTGCCGCTGGTCGGAGAGTGGGCGCCGTGGCAGTGGCTGGTCGAACTGGCCAGCTGGGCGGGCCTGATCGGTATCGCGGTGCTGGTGATCATCAGGGCGCGCTACACCCAGCACGATGAAGCCCCATCCGATGCCAGGGATTGGAAGTCGCGGTTCTACGGCTCGACCCGGTGGCAGGCGTGGTTCGTGGAGGCGGTCATCGCCGCAGTCATCATCTGTGTGCTGTCGATGACCGTCGTCCGCAATGCCCTGATCCGCCAGGACCCGGCCACTGCGGCCTCCGGATCCTGGGTGCACTTCCCCACCACTTATTGGCTGGGGACGATGCTGTTGCCGGCGGCCACGGATCAGCTGGAATCGGCGGTCGGATGGTTGGCCTTCGCCAAGATCGTGGTCTCGATGACCTGGATGCTGGTCGTCGGGCTGGGAATCACCATGAGCGTCGCGTGGCACCGGTTCCTATCGGTGGTCAATATCTTTGGACGCCGCGAGCTCGACGGCTCGTCCGCGCTCGGGGCCGCAGCACCCATGCTCGTCGACGGAGAACCTTTCGACATCCGCCAGATCGACGATCTGCCAGAGAACGCCAGCTTTGGCGTCACCAGCATCACCGATTTCGGCTGGAAGGGGCTCCTGGACTTCGCCTCGTGTTCCGAGTGCGGACGCTGTCAGGACGTCTGCCCGGCCTGGAACACCGGCAAGCCATTGTCCCCGAAACTGTTCACTCTGGCTCTGCGCGACCACTCTGCCGCCGCCTTAGCCCCGACCGCGCCGGCCCACGCCCACAGCGGCGACCTGCTGAGCGCGCTGGCCCGCGCCAGGGCCACCGGACCAGACGGAGTCGCAGCCCGCTCTGGAGAGCTGGTCGGGTCGGTGATCGACCCCGATGTGCTGTGGGCCTGCACCACCTGCGGGGCATGCACCGACCAGTGCCCCGTCGACATTGAGCACGTCGATCACATCCTCGATCTGCGCCGGGGCGAGGTGATGACGGCCGCGCGGTTCCCCGACGAGTTCGGGGGGATGTTCTCCAACCTGGAGCAGCGCGGCAACCCGTGGGGCCAGCCGGCCAGGTCGCGGATGGATTGGGCGAAAGGGCTGGATTTCCCGGTGCCGGTCGTGGGCCGCGATATCGCGGATCTGTCCGAGGTGGACTACCTGTTCTGGGTGGGCTGCGCCGGGGCGTACGACGAGCGGGCCAGGAAGACGACCCGGGCGGTGGCCGAACTGCTGCACACCGCGGGAGTCTCCTTCGCCGTCCTGGGCAAAGCCGAGTCGTGCTGCGGTGATCCGGCGCGGCGGACCGGCAATGAGGCGACCTACCAGGAACTTGCTGTGGGCACCATCGAACAGCTGCAGGAGCTGGGGGCAGACCAGATCCTGGTGACCTGCCCGCATTGCCTCAACACCTTGTCGAACGAGTACGCCCAGCTCGGCGCGAATTTCCGCCTGGTGCATCACACCCAACTGCTGAACCGTCTGGTTCGCGAGCACCGCCTCGAGCTGGCGCCGCCCGAGCCGGGCGAAGCAGCACCGATCACCTATCACGACCCCTGCTATCTCGGACGCCACAACGGCGAATACCAAGCGCCCCGCCAGCTGCTGGGCGCGCTGCCCGGCAGCCAGAAGCTGATCGAGATGAAGCACTCCGAGGCCACGAGTATGTGCTGCGGAGCCGGCGGCGGACGGATGTGGACCGAGGAGAAGCTCGGCACCCGGATCAACACCGCGCGGATGAGCGAGGCCAAGGCCACCGGGGCGGAGACTCTTGCCACCGGCTGTCCCTACTGCTCGATCATGCTCGGGGATGCCGCCAGCGCCGAGGAAACCGCGCCAGCCGTCCGCGATGTCTCTTTGATGGTGCTCGACAGCGTACACAGGGCCCAGCGCAATCGTCCGGCTACCAGCTGATTCCACCGCACCCAACCCGATTGAGAGAACACCATGCGCATTATCGTTGCCGTGAAATATGTCCCCGACTCTGCCGAGGAGATCGGATTCGACCTCGACCACCGGTTGATCCGGCAGGCCGACTCCGGCCTACTGTCCGAATTGGACGAATACGCAGTCGAGCAAGCGCTCCGGCTCCGCGATCAGTTGCCGGGATCATCCGTCACGATCATCACCATTGGCCCTGACGATGCTTCCGCGGCGCTCCGCAAGGCCCTTCAGATGGGCGGGGACGATGCCATCCTGATCAGCGACCCGGCCATCGCAGGCAGCGACGTGTTCGCCACAGCTGACGTGCTGGCCGCGGCCATCCGCAGCCTCGGGGATGCCCAGGCAGTGGTGTGCGGTATGGCGTCCACGGACGCTGGAACCGGCGCCGTGCCGGTTCTGCTCGCCCGTCGCCTTGGCTGGCCCGCACTCACCTTCGCCGGCCGAATTCAGCTCGCCGGCGGGGAGGCCGTCATTGAGCGCAACGACGACCTGGGCACCCGACTCGCGCGTGCCGGGATGCCGGTCGTGCTCAGCATCACCGACCAGTCCGACAATCCCCGCTACCCCACCTTCAAGGACGTCCTGGCGGCCAAGAGAAAGCCCATCGCCAAGCTCGACCTCGACGACCTGGGGATGGATCCGGCACGAGTCGGGACGGCATCGGCCCGGGTCCGAGTGGCCACCATCACCCGCAACCCCGACCGCCAGGCCGGCCGCACCCTCACCGATACCAACGGCACTGCCGCGACTGAGCTCGCCACCTTCCTGTCCGCCGCCGCCCGATGACCCGAAACCGAACCAGTTCAGGAATCACCATGGATCACATCCTC
>NZ_JAVTWX010000148.1:0-25260 GCF_032229645.1 Brooklawnia sp. | reverse complement strand
GAGAGGCTGGCCTGATTGCGTCGGTGCTGCTGTGCGCGGGCGCGCTGGACGCCCTGCTCCAGCTGAAACAGCGCCGACTGCGGATCGACCGCCCACTCGGGGTACCGTCGCGATAGCTCACGGTCGTAGGCGTTGCGGATCGCGATTTCGAGATGCCCGACGTCCACAATCCCCGCAGCAGCCACACGCGAGTTCCACAGATAGGTCTCCATCGCGAGGGCATGGCCGCCACCCGCGACACGCAGGTAGCGTTGGTAGCGAGGCGCGCTCAGCCACCGCACGGCTTGCGCGGTATCGAGCACCACAGGATCGGACATACCTGCTATTCTAGGAACATCGCCCCGCGGATAACCGCCCTCTGTCTGACTCCGGTCAGTTAGGCACCGCGGGGCTTTGTCATGCCGCAGCGACGACCCCGGGGCGTCGGCCTGCATCGCGGTAGACTGCAGGGCGCGCACGTTCACAGGTGAGTCCGTTTACGGAACCTCGGCTAGCCGGACGCCACGTTGGGCAGAGAAACAGGAGTATGCCGTGCGACGTGTTGAAGTTGTTGCCCGTTAACGGTGCTCACTCCGCGTCGGAGTCCGTGGGCTGGCCGAACGTGTCCGGGTCAACAGGCCTCTCGCCCTTGGGGAGGTTCTCCACGACGAGGAGGTAGGACTCGGTGACGAGGTCATCGACGAGGCTCGGGTCGATGTCGCCGCCTGGGCTCAACGTGATCCAGTGCTTCTTGTTCATGTGGTAGCCGGGAGTGATCGTCGCGTGTGCTTCCTCCAAGAATCGAGCATCGGCCGGGGTGGCCTTGAGGATCACCAGCGGCTCGCCGGTGACCTGGGTGTGCAGCATGAACACCTTGCCTCGAACCTTCCACACCTCCCAGTCCTCGCCGAAGGGATGCGTCAGTTCCGCACCCGGCAACTCCTGAGTGCGGGCTGCGGACCAATCCTGCAGCGAGGTATCCATTCCTCTGCCCTTCATCTATGAGGCACATACTTTTGGGTGATCCCTGCATCTTCTTCGGTGTTCCGAGCGCAACTCAGGAGACGCGAAGCCTTGACCGTGCGCCGTCCGGCGTGAGCATGTAGACCGTGTCCGGCCCGATCGGACGCAGAACTTGGCCGTCGAACACCGCCCCTGATGCCTCCGGCAGGAGGAGGACGTCGTGTCCAAGTGCGTTGGCCACCTCCTGCTGGCGTTGTAACGAGAATAGGTCGGCGTGCGGAAAGACCGATACCTCGCGGATGAGTCCGAGGCCTCTGACGTCTGCTGCTTCAGTGTCCTCGTCCACGAGCGCCGCGATGCCGATGGAGTCGGCGGTGAGAATAGCCCCGGCGCTGCCGCCGTAGTAGTGGCCGCCGGTTGTCAGGTAGTTGCGGATCGCCTGTCCGTACTCGTGATCGCGGATGTGGTGAGTGAGCTTGGATGTCGAGCCACCGCCGACAAAGAGGAGATCATAGTCAGTGAGTTCAGCCGGTGAGTGGTCGGCAAGGCTATGCCAGGTCGCTACCTCCACATCGATCTCTAGGGTGGCGAGACTTGACGTGAGCCAGGCTTCGGCGTCGGATAATCGAGCATCTGGCAGGGCGAACGGCCAGTACAGCAGCCGATCCACACCGTGCAGAGCACGTCGCCAGACTTGGGACTCTTGGGTGGCGGTACCGCCACCGCCAAGGTAGATCGTCATGGCGTCGTCCTCGCTGCTGGCGCTGATCGGCAGAGTCGATCGGCCTACGCCGTGACGATCTCGCCGTTGCGGGGTAGCGACCCCTGGAAGGTGAGGGGTACCGCTCGGGCACGTTCGATGTCGCGGTTGTCGATTGCCTGGATGTGAAGGTGCGGTTCGGTGCTGTTGCCGGAGTTTCCGCAACGGCCGACCGAGTCACCGGTCCGTACTCGCTGGCCGGGGCGTACGGTCACGCTGCCCTGTCGGAGATGGCAAAGGGCAATGACGGTGCGCCCGCTGTCGATGAGGATGTGGTTTCCCGCCAGTGCCCTCCAGCCCCGGGCGATTCGGCGGCTTTGTGTCAACGCGAACCAGATCGAGGGCACGCCTCGGTAGGCTGGGTGGTCAGCCTGCTCGTCAAGGATGGCCACGACGGTGCCCTCGATGGGCGAGAGGACCGGTCGGGCGAACCCGGGGAATCTGGCGGCGGGCTCCCGAGACAGTAGCGATCGTGCCGTGAAGGGCGCGGTGCGTCCGGAGTCGTCCACGGGCACGAAATCGATCGAGTAGGAAGTCGCGAATAGTGTCGTGCCGTGACTGGGCGTCCGGTTGGCGGGGCTGTTCTGGACGAGCCAGCGGCCCGTGAACGGAAACTCCAGGTCGATGCCGGTCACCATTGTCTTCTCCCTCCGTCAGGGCTCGCACAGGAGTCATCACTCAATACTCAATCCTGAGCGGTACGAGCCGATGCGGGACGTGCTTCAAGCAGTGAGAGTATCTGAGGTCGTTAGGACCCTCCAGAGAATTACCGCTGCGTGTCGCTTTCCTGGATCGGGCGCCTGATCGCGTTGTACTCGCGGCTTCGCCGCTCAACACCTTCGTCGCCCTCGGAAGAACAAGCGAGCTCGTTCTTCTCTCGGCCTTCCTTGTTGTCGGCCACGCCCACGTGCTACCAGCACGAGGGCGAACCTCCGCCTTATCATGCATCCCGCCCACACCGAGGAAGACCGAGTGAAAGGGAAGCTTGCTTCCGTTTCCGAGGCCAACGAAGGTGTTGAGGAGCGAAGCGACGAGCAGAAACCGCCACTCGACGCGCTAATTCTCTGTCAGGCCCTTAGCGAACGGTCCCAGCATCGAAACCGGGCTTCTCGCCGCCCGTTTGCTCCACCGGTTGGTAGCCGGGCTGTTGACAACGTTGGACGGCCGTCACGGAAGTGTGGTTGTATCGTCGCCATGAGCACGATGAAGGGGAGGCCGGCGAGAATAGCCATCGTCGATGACCACCCCGCCGTCCTGCTGGGTGCAGCAGGCATCCTCCGGGCTCACCCCGATCTGCAGGTCGTGGCAACCAGTCCAACAGTTCCCCAGTTGCTCGCCCAGACGCCCCGACTCGACCTCGTGCTGCTGGACCTCTCGCTGGCGGACGGGTCCACCCCGACCCAGAACATGCGTCTGTTGAGCCAGATCGGTGTGCCGGTGCTCGCCTTCACCAGCGGCGAGCGTCCAGCGGCGGTTCGCGAAGTCGCCCGGGCGGGCGCGATCGGCATGATCCGCAAGTCGGAGCGCCCAGATGCGATCGTCGCGGCCATCCGCGCCGCACTACGGCGTGAAGTGGTCGCCACGTCCGACTGGGCGGCCGCGCTGGACGATGACACGACGTTCACCACCGCCCATCTCTCTCCTCGCGAGGCCGAGGTGCTCGCGCTCTACGCGGCCGGCGAGACCGCCGAACGCGTCGGCGCCCATCTGTTCATCTCCCGCGAGACCGTCCTGGATCACATTCGACGGATTCGCGCCAAGTACGCGGCGGTGGACCGCCCCGCGAAGTCGAAGGTGGATCTCTATAAGCGTGCGGTCGAGGACGGGATCTTGAGCCAGGGTGCGCATGCCGATGCCTCCTCCGGCTGAGGCCTGGGGGCGGGCGTCGGGCGACGGCCAGTGGATCGACGCGGATGCGGCGGACCGAACCGACCGTCAGGTCAGCCAGTTGATCTCGCTGGGAGGCATCGCTCTGATCCTGGGGCAAGGACCGTCCGTCATCGCGCAGGTCGGCGCATTCGCACCTTGGTGGAACGCCGTATCGATGGTCCTGGTGGTCCAGATCCTGGTCTTCGCAGCCTTCAGTTCGGTGCTTCCGATCCGCTGGTTGCGGCTGGGCTGGATCACGGCGCCACCGGTTAACGCGGTGTTGCTCTTCACCGCTTATGCGGCCTACACCGGCCCCATTCCGGCCAGCGATTCGCCGTGGCCGTGGGCCTTCGAGGCGGCGATCGTGTCTTACCTGGTTCTGACGATCCGGCCGCGCTGGGCCACCGCCGGCACCATCACGTCCGCCCTGCTACCGGCGCTCTCGGCGACAGCATTCCTGGGTGCGATACCTCATACCGTCCTCACGATGACCCCGATCCATCTGGCCAACCTGATCTTCATAGCCCTCTTCAGCGGCATCCGGTCTCGGCTGAACCGGTTACGCAACGCTGAAGCGCGCGCCCTGGCGGCCGAAGCCGAGCGGATCCGGACGGAGGTGGCCGCCCGAGACCAAGCGCACCTGGCCCAGTTGGTGCACGACGAAGTGTTATCTGTGCTGGTGGCCGCGACACGCTTTGTGGGCACTCCGCCTCCGGTGCTGCGAACCAACGCCTCCGAGGCGCTGGCACTTTTCGACCGGCCGGCTTTCGGGCGGGGGGCCACGCCGCTGGCCACCGGTCCGGCCACCGACCGGCTGGCCGCCGCACTGCGTCGGCTCGATCCCACCCTCAAGGTCGAATGCCGCCCAGGTTGCGGGGAGGTGCCGGGCGAGGTTGTCGACACCATCGCCGCAGCGGCTGCGGAGGCATTGCGCAACAGCCTGCTGCATGCAGCCCTGGCCGAGCGAACTGCAAGCATCGGAGTCTCCGCCGAGCGCATCGAGGTGCTCGTCGCAGATCAGGGCCCGGGGTTCGACACCGCCGCAGTCGATTCCCGCCAGCTGGGCATCCGCCACAGCATCGTGGAGCGAATGCGGGCGTTGCCCGGTGGCAGCGCCATGGTGGATTCCGCACCGGGGCACGGCACGACGGTGAGGCTGACATGGCAGATCTGACCTCCGCGAGCACGGGTGCAGGCGGATTAGGTACCTCCGCCGCCCGCTGGGCGCTCACGGCGACCTGGGGCCTCGGACTGGCCTCCGACATCCTGAGCGGAGCGGTGGCACCGCCATTTCGCAGCGAACTCCTGGCCCTGCCCTTCGGGCTGGTCGCGGCGGTGGCACTGACCAGGCGAGGCGACAATCCGTTGCCCACCACGAGCGCGATCGCGGTCGGGACGGCGGCGGTGATCTCGGCGACCGGAGCACTCGCCTCAGGCGCCCCGCTGGGCCACACCTGGTCGTTCAACTTCGCGGCATATCTGGCGGCCCTCCTGCTGCCTCGAGGCAACATCCGGACGGGGGTGATCAGTAGCACCCTCATCGGACTGCTCGGGTTGAGCTGGGCGGTCTGGTTCGGGGCTTCACCCTCGCAGCTGATCGACCTGCTGGGCCTCCCGTTGCTCGCTCCCATCGTGGGAGGTATCTGGCGCTGGCTGCTCGTCCGGATGGTCGCCCAGGAACTGAACTACCATCGCGAGATCAGGCGCGCCGCGATGGCCACCACGATCGCCACCGACTCTGCTGCGGCCACGCAGGCCGAGCTAGTCGAGATCGGTGGCGAGGTCGGTTGGTTGCTGCGGGCCATCCGCGACGGGGCCGAACTCGACGCCGACCTGGCAGCCGACCTCAGGGCGACCGAGGCCGACCTTCGAGACCGGATTCGCTCTCCGAACCTACGGGATCCGATCCTCCGCTCGGCGATCAACCGGGCCCGTCGCCGGGGCGTGGACGTGCGGTTGCTCGGCCGCAGCACACCGGGGACCGAGCTCACCCAGGCCCTTGTCCACCGGCTCGCCGACACCTTGGACGCCATCGCCGCGGGCACGGTCACCCTGCGCGCGATTCCGCTCGGGCGCGAACGCCTCGGACGAGAAGGCACCGTCTCGGTACTGAGTTCGGACGAGCAGGCCAGTCATCGCCTGGTCTTCGACGCCGATGGCGGGTTGATTTCACGCGGATAGCCGCCTGTTCGGACGATCACCGGTCTCGATCACCACGATCTGTGAACCGCGAGTCTGGCCAGGTGGCGCCGGACGGCAGCCCGGCTGATGTGCAGCTGCTCGTCAGCCGAGCGACTCGAATCTGACCATGAAATGGATCAGCGGTCCCGCGGTGACCAGGTAGATCAGCGCCAGGAAGATCGCGTAGGTGAGCGTGAATCCGCCGCTGGCCAGCAGGTTCTCGCGGGTGGAGAAATGCTCCCCAAGCTTCTTGACGAACGACACCGGATGGCGCAGATCCCAGCTGTTGAAGCGCAGGTAGCGACCCAGATACATGCCGAAGGCGACCAGTACGAGGACCGCCCCAAGGGTGGCCAGCACCAGCGGCTGCAGGTAGTTGGTGGCGTAGTCACCGTAGAAGAAGAGGGCGCTCAGCGTGTGGGCGGTGAACAGGTTGATCACCGTATTGATCACACCGGACATCGCGAGCGTGATCACCAGGATGATGTCGAACCACATCGGGACGCTGTCCTCGGGCTGCCGATGCGAGAGATTGAGCTCGGTGATCAGATAGCTCGCGTTGGGCAGCATCAGCAGCCAGATGATGCTGCACAGGGCGAGCACCAGATAGCCGACAGGACGTGAGATGAGCAGCGCTCCGATCCCCACTGTGATCGCGACGATCAAGATCAGGATCGGCAGAATCGACAACCAGATGTTCCACAACATCGGCCGATAGAGCCGGGTTCGGAAGATCACCGCGCGACCGACGATCAGTAGCACCGCATAGATGTTCAAGGCCGAGGCGCCGAGCAGGAGAGTGGGCATGGCGTTAATTCTGGCAGTAACCGGCCATGGATCAGGTGAGGGCCACGAGACCACGATCGGCGCGAATGCTGCACACGCCATTCATGCGAACGGCACACGGGATGCACAGGCGTCACACAGCCACGATCGTTTGACTGTTTCTCATGAGGACGACGAGTCCCCGATGGAGGGAAAAAACGATGAGACGCGCTACCACGATCGCTTCCGGGCTGCTTGCCTCGGTTCTACTATTCACCGGCTGTTCTGCAGTCGGTGCTTCATCGAGCCAGAGCACATCGGTGGCATCGAGTTCTGCGACAAGCACGACGTCGCAGGTGTCGGCTACGTCGGCAGCGACCGACTCGGTCACCGATGTCGACTGGAGCAGCTTGCCGACGACGAATGTGACGCTTACCGACGCTGGGCTTTCCATCACCGCGGCGGGTACCTACGTGCTCACCGGTACTACGACCGGACAGGTCACGGTCGACACTGACGGCGACGTGCGGATCATTCTCTCGGACGCGACGATTGCCAGCAATACCGGTGCCGCGATCCAGGTCAACAACGCAGAGCTGACGGTGCTGGAGCTGGCCGATGGCACCACGAATACCGTCTCCGACGCGGCAACTCGCAGCGATGAGGAGATCGACGGGGCGATCTATTCGTCCGATGATCTATACGTCACCGGTAGTGGCACGCTGAATCTCACGGCCAATTTCGCTGACGGCATCGTGGGTAAGGACGATCTCACGATCGCTTCGGGCATCATCAACGTGACGAGTGCGGACGACGGTATCCGCGGCAAAGACTCGTTGACCATCACCGGCGGCACGATCACCATCGATGCGACCGGCGACGGCATGAAGGCCAGCAACGACACCGATCTTGGCTCGGGACAGCTCACCATCTCGGGCGGTGACATCACCATCAGCACCGGCGACGATGCGATCAAGGCCGAACAGAAGATCTGGATCAGTGGCGGAACCATCAATGTCACGCAGTCTGTCGAGAGCATCGAGGCCCCGGTCATCGTGATCGATGATGGCGATATCACCATCAATGCCTCGGACGACGGCATCAACGCCTCGACCTCGGCCCTCATCACGAGCGGCCTGAGCGTCACGATCAACGGCGGCACCCTCACCATCGTGATGGGAGCCGGGGACACCGACGCCATCGACAGCAACGGCGATCTGACGATCAACGGCGGCACCATCGACATCACCGCGCAGTCGCCCTTCGACTACGACGGCACCGGCACCCTCAACGGCGGCACCGTCACCGTGAACGGTGAGCAGGTCACCCAGCTGACCAACCAGATGATGGGTGGTGGCATGGGCGGTCAGGCCGGTGGAGGAATGGGCGGCGCCCCAGGCGCGCGATAACCCAGGCGTTGCCTGACGAAAGGGTTCCCGCTACGGGTTTCGTACCGGGAACCCTTTCTTGCGACCTCTACGGGTCCTTAGATCATGTCCAGGCCAAGATCGAGGACGACGGCCGAGTGCGTGAGTGCTCCGACGGAGACAAAGTCGACGCCGGTGGCAGCGACCGCGGGAGCGTCGGGCAGGGTGAGTCCGCCGGACGCCTCGGTCAACACGCCGGACGGCCGAGCGATGGCTACCGCCTGCGCCGTCAGGTCCGGTGACATATTGTCCAACAGCACCAGTTGGGCGCCCGCGTCCACCGCCTCGCGCACCTGATCGAGGGTGTCGCATTCCACCTCGCAGGCCACACCGGGAGCATGACGGCGCACGGCTTCCAGAGCCGCCGTGATCGACCCAGCCGCAGCCACGTGATTGTCCTTGATGAGCGCGGCATCGCCCAGCCCCATCCGGTGATTGACCCCGCCGCCGCAGCGCACCGCATACTTCTGCAGCACCCGCAGCCCCGGCACGGTCTTGCGGGTGTCGCGTATCCGGGTACCCGAATCGCCGAGAGCATCAACCCAGGCCGCGGTCGCGGTGGCTACGCCGGACAGTTGGCTCAACAGGTTGAGCAGGGTTCGCTCGGCGGTCAGCAGCGTCCGCAGCGGTGCCTCGATCTCCAGCACCGCATCCCCAGGCCGGACGCGGCTGCTGTCGTCCATCAGGATCGACGAGGACGCATCGTCGCCATTGCGGGCGGCGAGCACGTGCAGGGCCGTCGCCGCGACGGGTATGCCCGCCAGGCAGCCGATCTGCCGGGTGACCACCCGGGCCCGGCCGCGCTGACCCGCATCGAAGATGGACTCAGTTGTGACGTCCGGCCCCCAGGACAGGTCCTCGTCCAGCGTCCGGTTGATGATCTCAAGCACCTGGGATGCATCGAGGCCGGCCGCTTCCAGGGCACCGACGATCTCGTCCGGCAGCGCGGTGTTCACGCCAGATGCCGACTCAGTAGCGGGCTGGGTGGTGGTCATGCGGCCTCCTGGTAGTCGCGAATCGGGTCGGTGAAGGCGAGGACGAGCCGGCCGGTATCGTCCAATCGCTGGTCGATGTGCAGTCGCCAGGCCCCGGCGCGTTGCGTGAAGTCGCTTCTCCGGTGGCAGCCTCTGGACTCGGTGCGCTCGGCGGCCGCGGTTGCCACCAGTTGGGCCACCTGTGCGGCGTTGGTCGTAGTCAGCACGCCATCATCGAGGTGGTCGGCGTCGGGCAGCTCGGTCAGCACCGCGAGAGCTTCGCGCAGCCCGGACGCGTCGCGCAGCACCGAGACGTGCTGAGCCATCACGCGGCGGAGTGCGTCCACTCCGTTTGCGGCCCGCAAACCCTGACTCGGACGAGCAACAGCAGCCCCGGGGCGGGGACGAGAACGCAGCTCCATAGCCAGCTCTGCCGCCGCTCGCTCGCCCATCACAAGGGCCTCGGTCAGCGAGTTCGATGCGAGCCGGTTGGCTCCCTGGACGCCGGTGCACGCGGCCTCACCGATCACCCGGAGACCCGGCACGTTGGTGACCCCCGACATGGTGGCCGCCACCCCGCCGCAGTGGTAATGCGCGCCCGGTCTTACTGGGATTGGCTCAGTAACTGGGTCGATGCCTCGGGCGCGGCACATCTCCAGGATCGACGGGAAGGATGTCTCCCAGCGTTCGGCACCGAAACCGGTGGCGTCCAAGAAGAGATGGTCGGTGCCGGTTGCGGCCATCTGGGCCTGCTCGGCGGCGGAGACGACATCTCGTGGCGCTAGATCCGCCAGCGGGTGGACGCCGGCCATCACTCGGCGTCCGGCCTGATCGATCAGGAAAGCACCCTCGCCACGAACAGCCTCGGAGATGAGCACGCCACGGTCGCCCGGAATGCGATGCGCGGGGGGCACCACCAGAATCGTCGGATGGAACTGCATGAACTCGGCATCCCTGATCACGGCGCCGGCACGCAGCGCCGCCGCCAGGCCGTCGCCGGTGGAGACCTCCGGGTTGGTGGTGGTCGGCCACAGTTGGCCGATGCCCCCGGTCGCCAGCAGCACGGCGCGGGCGCCGATTTCGCCGACCTGCGACTGGTCGTCCAGAACGCGGACGCCGCAGGCCTGGCCGTGGGCATCGGTGAGCACATCGACCAGCCGCGTCCCGATGAGTACCGTCAATCGCCCGCTCACAGAATCCACCAGGGTGCGCTCAACCTCGTGACCGGACTGGTCGCCACCGGCGTGCAGAATCCGGCGGGCGTGGTGGCCGCCCTCCAGGTGCAGGTCGATGGCCCCGCCGGCGTCGGTGTCGAAGTGGGCGCCCAGCCGGATCAGCCGGCGCAGCGCGTCGGGAGCATGGACGACGAGGTCTCGCACGGCGTCCTCATCGCACAACCCGGCTCCGGCCACCAGGGTGTCGTCGACGTGAAGATCGGCATTGTCGTCGGGTGACCAGACGGCCGCCAGGCCGCCCTGAGCCCAGTCGGTGCTGGAGTCGGTGATCTCGCCACGGGTGATGACAGCGACATCCAGCCCGGCATCGAGCAGGCGGACGACCGCCGACAGACCGGCGGCTCCGGTGCCCACGACTGCCACATCGCAGCGGCGCGTCCAGGATGCCGGCGAGGTAAGTAGCTGCGTGCCCTTCATCATTCACCACCGCCCGGGTTGCCGATGGCGATCATCCGCTCGACGGCCCGGCGAGCCTTCTCGGCGATGGCCGGATCGACCGTCACCTCGTCGTGGCCCTCCCGGATACACCTCAGCAGCTTGTCGCGGGTGGTCATCTTCATGAACGGGCATACCGCACGAGGGTTGACTGGGGCGAAGTCGGTGAGGCCGTTGACGTGCCGCAGCTGGTGCAACATGCCAACCTCGGTTGCCACCAGCACCTTCGCCGAGGTGGTGGCGCGGGCCGCGGTCAGCATGCCCCCGGTCGACAAGATGTGGGTGCGGTCGGCGGGCAGCTCGCCCGTGCCGGCCAGCCACAGGGCACTGGTGGTGCAGCCGCACTCGGGGTGGACGAACAGTTCGGCGTCCGGGTTGGCGCGCACCTGATCGATGAGGTCGGTGGGGGAGATGTCGGCATGCACGTGGCACTCACCCATCCAGGTATGCACGTTGTCGCGGCCCAGTGTGCGGCGCACGTGGGCGCCGAGGAACTGATCGGGGCAGAAGAGCACGTCGGTTTCGGCCGGTATCGAACGGACGACCTCGAGGGCGTTCGACGAGGTGCAACAGATGTCCGTCTCGGCCTTCACGGCCGCAGTGGTGTTGACGTAGCTGACAACCACCGCGCCCGGAAACTGGGCCTTCCATTCGCGCAACTGGTCGGCGGTGATGCAGTCGGCCAGCGAACAGCCGGCATTCGCGTCCGGAATCAGGACCCGCTTGTCAGGGGAGAGGATCTTGGCGGTCTCGGCCATGAAGTGCACGCCGGCGAAGACGATCGTGGATTCGTCGCAGTCGGCTGCGATCCGCGACAGCGCCAACGAGTCACCAACATGGTCGGCCACGTCTTGGATCGCAGGGTCCTGGTAATTGTGCGCCAGGATCACGGCGTCCTGCTCGCGGGCTGCCCGGCGGACCTGTTCGGCCCACTGCTCGAACGCGTCGTCGCGGGGCGGCGCCCCAGATGTCAAGGTCGCTGTGGTCATTGGGGTCTCCCTTGTTCCGTTGAAGTGGCTGATCCGGCGTAGTCGATTCGAAGACGGAAAGTTTTCGACGATAAGTCGAAAACATCTGAACTGTAGCATATGACCCGTGAAGACAGCACCTTTCAGAGACCAGGCTGGTGTGGCGAAGTACCGCCACGAGGTGCTCGCTGTCGTGCTCCGGGCGAAGGTCGGTAGCACCGCCCGGCTTCAGGTGCTGGCCAGAGCCCGCGAGCACGAGCCCTTCGCCAGCAGGCTGGCCCTGCCGAGTGGACCCGTCGAGGTGGACGAATCGATGGAGGACGCCATGAGTCGTCACCTCGCCACCCAACTCGGTGTCGCGGGGGTGGCTCATCGCGAACAGCTGGCCACCTACTCCGATCCCGAGCGTGACCCCTATGAACGCACGATCGCCACCGCCTATCTGGGCTTGGTACCCTGCGACAGCGAGTTGATGCTGGTCGCCGAGGCCGCGTGGATCGATGTCGCCGATCTGCCCGAGATGGCCTTCGATCACCATCGCGTTGTCGACACTGCGCTGGAGCGCCTGCGCGGCAAGTTCTCTTACACCAATATCGCCTTCGCGCTGGCTCCGGCAGAGTTCACCATGGCCACTCTGCGCGGGATCTACGAGGCGGCGCTCGGCCACGAGATCGATGTCACCAATCTGTCTCGGGTGCTGCAGCGCCGCGGTCAGATCGAGCGGGTTGGCACCAAGTCCGAGTCGGGGGCGCGGGGCGGTCGTCCACCTAGCACGTGGAGATTCACCGCGCACAAGTTTCAGGTCACCGACCCCTTCGCGGCGCTGGGGCCCGGTCGGACGCCCGCGGTCTGACGCAATTGGTCGACGGACGGTCCTAACTCTGGGGGCGTTGGCGGCATTGTTTGCGGTCGGGCCCTAGCTCGGCGCGTGTGAGCTGTCCCTGTCTTCGCCGGGCTGATCCTTCTTGAAGATCAGCAGCCACTGCGATTTCTCACCCTCGCCCTCGGTGCGCACCAGGACGTATCTGGTCGGACGCCCGCCCAGGCCTCCGCTCTCGCGTCCGTGCAGGACGACGATGATCTCGTCCGGTCGCCATTTCTCGATCTCGAAGGTCCCGGAGTCCCAGATCGTGACGGATCCGCCGCCGTACTGGCCCTTCGGGATGACCCCTTCAAAACTGCCATAGGCGAGCGGATGATCCTCGGTTTGCACGGCGAGCCGGTGATCGCCGCTCGACAGCGGCGGGCCCTTCGGTACCGCCCACGACACCAAGACACCATCGTGTTCGAGGCGGAAATCCCAGTGCAGCCTGCGGGCGTGATGCTCCTGGACGACAAAGCTCGGTGCACTCGCGGAATCGTCGTGCCGGGATGCGCCGCCGCGATGGGCGTCGCGGCTCTCATCCGTTCCAGCTGTCCCACCGGTGCCGTCGCCTGCGTTGCCGGAAGTCTCCGGCACGGGCTCGGGAGTCAGACCGGCATCCCGCTTCTCGCGATAGCGGGTCAGTCGATCGGTCGGGTGTGCGCTTGTCGCGGCCGATTCCTTGGCAGTGGACCTCTTCGAGGCCGAGCCTGCGGAAGTGTGCTGTCCGGAATCTCCGGGCGCCTGGTTGAAGGGCCAGCCTTGGCCGGCGATCGGGTCAAGGCCACCGGAGACCCGTTCCAGTACCTCGTGATAATCGAGCTGGGCGAGCTTCGAGTCGTCGAGTTCGTCCCAGGTCCTGGGGCAGGCGACAGTCGGACGCATGCGTCCGCGCAACGAATATGGGCAGACCGTGGTCTTCGCGCCATTGTTCTGCGACCAGTCGACCAATACCTTGTTCTCGCGGTCGACCTTTTTCTGGGTGGCGATGACCAGCTTTGGCATCACCTCCTCGAGTGAGGTGGCGAGCTGTTTGGCCACTGCGGATGCCTGGTCGGTGGTCAGCCGGCCGTCGAGTGGGGCATAAAGATGAATGCCCTTGGACCCCGATGTGACAGGTACCGCGTCCAATGTCATATCGGTCAAGATGTCGCGGATCAGATGGGCTACTTCGACGCACTCCCTCAGTCCGGCACCCTGCCCGGGGTCGAGGTCCAAGACCAGGCGGTCCGGGTTTCGTGGCGCGCCGTCGGAGCCGAACCGCCACTGCGGTACGTGAATCTCCAGCGCCGCCAATTGCGCGAACCAGGCCAGCACCGCGGCGTTGTTGGCCAGCGGGTAGATGTTCGTCCGTTCTTTGTGGACGATCTGTCCGGTCGGAACCCACTCGGGCGCACCATCCTCAAGGTCTTTGCGGAAGAAGACCTGGCCCGGGGCGTCCTCGGTGCCGACGCCGTTGACCCAGCGCTTGCGGGTGGCGGGACGCCAGGCCGCCTGCGGCACCAGAACCGGCGCGATCTGCAGATAGTAGTCGAGGACATCGCCCTTGGTGGTGCCGGTTTGCGGATACATCACCTTGTCAAGGTTGGAAACCGCCAGCGTCAGATCTCCGATGCGTATTGTCTGTCTCGTGGTCGTCATGCGCACTCCCGCCCAGGGATGTGTTGCTTCTTCGTTCAAGCCTATGTCTGTAGTTCAGCGGCTGCCGATATGCGCGTGCTGTCGCCCAGCGGCTGGCGGAAACGACAGCGGCTACCGATATGCGCGTGCTGTAGTCAGCGGCTAGCGAAAATGGCAGCGGCTACCGAACATCCGCTAGTTTCTGCGACTACCGGCAGCCGTTGTGAGTGGGGTCGTACTGGTCGGCAGCGAGTGCGGTTTGTGGTAGCTGCTGTGGGTGACGACAGTGGAGTGCGGTCGGCAGGCGGCACTGCGTCGTGGTGGCCAGCGAGGTCATGTGGCCCAAACCGGGGTCTGCGCTGCACAACGCGCTTCAGTGCTCGCCAGTTCACCCTTTTCGGTGGCAAGCGACCCGAAGCAACCATCTGGAGTGCACTGGAGCGCGTTGAGACCCGGTTCTCGATCCGGAGGCAGATGTGCTCGTCGACCGAACAGCGAATCCTGGCATTGCTATTCGGTTCGGCCCATAAGCTCGACAGCATGCGGGTGCTGATTCTTGAGGACGAACCGTTCATGGCAGAGGCCATCCGTGACGGCCTGCGATTGGAGGCGATCGCGTCCGATATCGCCGGTGACGGTAATGCTGCCCTTGAGTTGCTCTCGGTGAATTCGTATGACGTCGCGGTGCTCGACCGCGACGTACCCGGCCCGCCCGGCGACGAGGTCGCACGGCGCATCGTGGCATCCGGCACCGGATTGCCGATCATCATGCTGACCGCGGCCGACCGGCTGGACGACAAGGAGTCCGGGTTCGAGCTCGGCGCCGACGACTATCTCACCAAGCCCTTTGAGATGAGGGAGCTGGTACTCAGACTCAGGGCGCTGGATCGGCGGCGGATCCGCAGCCGGGCGCCGGTGCGCGAGCTCGCCGGCCTGCGTGTCGATCCATTCCGACGTGAGGTCTACCGGGATGGGCGCTACGTTGCGCTGACCCGCAAGCAGTTCGCGGTGCTCGAGGTGCTGGTCGACGCCGAGGGCGGTGTGGTCAGCGCGGAGGAGCTTCTGGAGCGCGCCTGGGACGAGAATGCCGATCCGTTCACGAATGCCGTCCGCATCACTGTCTCTGCGCTGCGTAAACGCCTCGGCGAGCCGTGGGTGATCGCCACCGTGCCCGGAGTCGGCTACCGGATCGAGGATCCGGCCGAGTCCGTGGATACCGAGGATCCGAACCATGGGTGAGGCGGCCCCCCGACCACCAGGGCTGAGCGTCCGGGTCAAGCTCACGCTGAGCTATGCCGGGTTCTTGGTGTTTGTCAGTGCCCTGATACTCGCGCTGGTCTGGATCTTCCTGCTGCGTTATGTGCCGCCGGAGGCGACCGTCGTGCCCGGCGAGTTCTCCGCCGATGGACGAGGTGTCTTCTTCCCCGGGCGCTATGACCTGATCAGGGCATTCGTCCCCGTAACGGCCGTGGCGTTGCTCGTGCTGCTGGCGGTCGGCCTGGTGGGCGGCTGGTTTCTCGCGGGCCGAATGCTCAGGCCGCTGGATCAGATCTCCGCCGCCACCCGCAAAGCTGCGCAGGGGACGCTGTCGTACCGCATCCGCATGCCCGGCAGCCAGGACGAGTTTCGCGAACTCGCCGACAGCTTCGACGACATGCTCGCCCAGCTCGAAGCCCACGATGCCGAGCAGCGCCGCTTCGTTGCCAACGCCTCGCATGAGTTGCGCACCCCGCTGGCCGTTACCCGCACCATGCTCGATGTCGCCCGTAAGGACCCCGATCATGACGAGGACGAGCTGCTCAGCCGCCTGGAGAGCGTCAACTCCCGGGCCATCGACCTGACACAGGCGTTGTTGTTGATGAGCCGCGCCGATCGACGGGCATTCACCGCCCGGCAGGTTGACCTCTCATTGGCTGCGGACGAAGCCGTCGAGACCATGCTGCCCCTGGCCGAGAAGTACGGCACCAGCATCGATACCTCGGACGAGGTGGCTCTCGTGGCCGGGTCGTACTCGCTGCTAACACAGATGATCACCAATCTGCTGCACAACGCCATCGTCCACAACCTGCCGGCCGGCGGTCAGATCTGGATTCGCACGCAGCAGACCGGTGACGCCGCCGAGGTCACGGTTGAGAACACCGGCGAGCGCATTGACCCGACACTTGTACACACGCTCACCGAGCCGTTCCAGCGCGGCACCGAGCGCGTCCGCGGCGATCAGTCGGGCGCCGGGCTCGGACTGGCCATCGTGAAGAGCATCGTCGGGGCACATGACGGCACACTCGAGATTGCCGCTCGTCAGGCCGGTGGGCTGCGAGTGACCGTGACGCTGCCCGTCTGAACAGACCTATCGTCCGCGTATCGAAAAACCGATACGCCCTGGCAACACGGCGACCGGTTGACTGGCCGACATGAGCAAATTGGACGAGTATGTTCCCCAGCGGGCGGCCCTTTCGGCGTCCGACCAGGCTCCTCAGCAGACCGGGCGACGCCGGGCTCAAAGCCTGGCGCGTCCGGCGGACGACGCCCGCGTGCTGCTGGGCTTCTGGTTCGCGGTCTACCTCGCGCTGCTGTGCTGGATCATCTTGTGGAAGCTCGATATTCCATACATCGGCAGTGGCAATCTGCGCGCGATCAAGCTCGTCCCGTTCGCCGCCACGGCCACCTACGGCGCCAGCGCGCCCCTCGAAGTGATCGCGAACCTGCTGCTCTTCGTGCCGTTCGGGCTCTACCTCGGGATGCTCGCGCCCAGATGGTCGTGGTGGAAGGTCGCCGGGGTGGCCGCGGTGGCCAGTCTGGGTCTGGAGGTCACCCAGTACCTGCTCGCGCTGGGTTCGTCGGATATCACCGATGTGATCGTCAACACTGCGGGCGCCTTGGTCGGGCTGGTCGTGATCGCGGTGATTCGTTTGTGGCGCGGCGAGCGGACGCGCGAGGTCGTGACCCGCCATTGCGTAGCGGGGACGCTGATCGCGTTGCTGGTCTGCGGCCTGCTCTTCGCCTCGTCGATTCAGTCCGGTGCCCAAGACCTTGGCTACGGCCTATCCGACATAGGGTGACCCGAGCTTTGAGCCTTCGAATCCGTTTGCCGGGTAGGCCGGACGAGAGCCGTCGCGTCGATTGCGGCGGACGCGTTGCCGGGCGTCAGGTACGTAGCCTCACCGGGCCTGATCCGACGCCCATCCCGCCGCGTGCAGACGCTCGAAGGAGTCCAGCAAGGACGGCTACCGAAGAGCGCAGCAGCTGGCGGAGTGTTCGGGCCCTTGCGCCACGGCTACCGAAGAGGGCAGCAGCTACCGAAATGCGCCGGTTTTCTACACCTTTCGGTAGCTGCTGAGGGCGGGCCTGTGCGCTTTGGTAGCTGATGCGGTCTTTGGTAGCTTCTGTGGGCGGGCTTGTGGGGGCGCGCGGTAGTCAACGCTGTTTCAGTAGCTCAGCTGCTGCAAGACGACCGACCAGAAGCCGGGCGCTAGTCAAGCGCGTTGTGTCGTGGAGAACCCGCCGACTTGAACGGATCTCCACGAGGCCAACTCATCCCTTGACACACAGCCGCGTCGTCAGGTGCGCCTCAATGGCCACGAGATCGGCCTGGTTGGCCATGACATCGTCGAGGTTCTTGTACGCGCCAGGGATTTCGTTCAGTACGCCACCGTCCTTGCGGCATTCCACGCCCTCGGTCTGGGCAGCGAGGTCCGCAACGGTGAATTCGCGCCGTGCTCTGCTTCTCGACATCCGGCGTCCGGCGCCATGCGATGCGGACTGATATGACTCTGCGGAGCCAAGTCCCGAGACGATGAACGATCCGGTACCCATCGAGCCGGGTATGCTGCCCAACTGGCCCTGACGCGCCGAAATGGCACCCTTACGGGTGACGACCAGCTCCAGCCCGTCGTGCACCTCCTCCGACACATAGTTGTGGTGACACTGGATCGGCTCGTCGAAGCTCACCTGCGGGAAGTGCGCTCGCATCGCGTCGGTCAGCAACGTGAGCATGACGTGCCTGTTGAGCAGGGCATATCGATCAGCGTGAGGCGAAGGCGAGGTCGCGGTGCGGCACGCTCGGTGGCGGAAACCACTTCATCGAGCTCACGGTCGGCGCGCAGCTCGCCGAAGCGCTCGAAGAGCGCCTCGAACCGTGGCTTGAGTAGCCCGCGGCGCACCGCGGACGCGGCCCTCTCATGGCCGTGGAATCCGACCGGTACCGCTGCCTCGAAGGACGAGCGGAGCGCGCCCAGGTCGTCAGGCAGGTCGGAAGCGGTCAGATCGGTGCGCACGGCGGCCATCCCGCAGCCGATGTCCACGCCGACGGCTGCCGGTGAGACGGCATTCTGCATGGCGATGACCGAGCCGACCGTCGCGCCCTTGCCGAGGTGAACGTCTGGCATCGCGCGCACACCGTGCACCCAGGGAAGCCTGGAGATAGTGCGGAGCTGATCGAGGGCGGCCTGTTCTACTTCGTGCTCGGGCGCCCACACCAGGACGGGTGCTGCGGCGCCGCGAAGCGCGAATGGCAGACCCCTGTCGTTGACCATGGTTTCGTCCATTCTTCAGATCAAATCGTTGGTGACAAGGAAATATCCGGCGAGAGGATTGCGCGGACGGGCTCGTTCGCGGTGGGTTCCGCCCGCCCGCGCAATCCTCAATCGAGGCCGTTTTGGAGGATGCGCCAGACCTCGGCCTGGACGCCCGCGTGCTGGCTGACGTCGACCCGCGGATCCCAGAGCAGCCTCATGCCCGCCTCTTCGGGAGTACGCGCGGCCTTGAACTCGTTGCAGCCTGAGCAGGCGGCCACCAGATTGCCCCAGGTCCAACCGCCGCCACGAGACTCGGGAAAGACGTGGTCGACTGTTCTTGCATAGCCGCCGCAGTAGGCGCAGGTCCAGCAGTCCCTGCGCAACACCTCGACACGCGAGCAACGGGTGTGCAGATCGGGAGGCTTCCGATGCGGGATTGTGACCCAGTAGTTGAGCCGTACGATGCTCGGCCATGCCATGTCGACGGTGCCTCCGGCCGAGCGCACCCGCCTGCCTTCGTCCACCTTGAACGGGGTATAGATGCCGTCGAGGATGCCCGAGACCGCGCTGGTCCAGTGAATCTCCGTCTTCACGTCGTAGTCGAGGCCGATGACGAATGCCATATCCGACTGGACGGTGCCAGCGTGGGCTATCGGACGCGTTCTTATCTGCGCTTGCATGGTCGACCTCCTTATCGAGTCGCAATCACTTGGATTGATTCAGGTATGTCTGCTGCTTGAGGGCAGGCTGAAGCCGAGATATCCGACATTGCCGGCAGACATGCTCGATATCAGTGTAAAGACGTGAATTCGGGTGATGTCGAACAGTAAAAAGGCCCCATGGGATGCTCTCCCTCGGGGCCTGAACCTACGCCGCTCGCAGCATGTTGATGCTGCCGGCTAGCTTGCTAATAGCCCCTGATTAGGTCGGACGATGCCCCTCCGCAGGAATTTCCCGGGGAAGGACTGCCGGTCGGTGTCCAGCCAGATTGTGCTCTTGACGCGGGACGATCCCGCAATCGGGCACGCCACGTACAGGCCCTCGTGGCGCATCGTTTCAATACCCTGTGACACGGTCGTACCCTTTCAAGCTCAATGCGTGATTGAAAGACTAACACCGCTATTGTGAACTCGCAAAATAATGTCTGCTGAATTGGTTATTGTGGCTGAGCGGATGTCGCTGGACCCGTCGCGGCTCGACAACCCAGGTGGGGGCGGGTGAACGTGCTCCAGTGCTCCCCAGATCGCTATTTGGGGCGGGAATCCTGCCGAATCGACCATCTGGAGTGCACTGGAGCGTGTTGACGCCATCAGCGTCGCTATCGTCTCGTGGTGCTCGCCGTCTTGCTTGATGCGCTTGGTTACTGGAGCCCGCCGTGGATCAGGCCGTGGATGCCGACGAACGGAGCAGTTCCAGCGCGGCGGCCGATTTTCGCTGCGCTGGGGAGATGCGTCCGGCGAGGCTGTACAGCACACCGCGAGTGGGGCTGCTCCATTCGTTGACCGCCTCGCTCATCGCATCGCCGTCGACTCTCCAGCCGAGCCACTCCATCAACTCCGCAGCTTTGTCGACAGACTCGCGCCATTGCTCCCCGGCGGCCATGAAGAGCAGTGCGAGAACGCCTGCGTCCTTCTCGTGAGCCTTGCCGAGCGGCAGCCGGGAGGCGATGAAGCGCAGCAGCGCGACCGGTTCGTCGGCAACTTTGCGTCCGTTCGTGGTGACTGTCAGACGTCCGCGACTCTTGCGGATCAGTCCGAGCCTTGTCGCGGATTCCCGCAACTCCAGAACCGGAAGCGTCTGGTCTTCTCGGTTGCCTTTCCCGATCCATTCGCTGGTCATGCCGAGTTGGGTGAAGAGCTGTTCGACGACCCGAGGCGGCAGATACCCCGCCTGCGTCAGCGTCAGTCCGTCGCCGATGAGTTCGATGAGCAGCCGATAGCCGCTGACGAGCGCCGTGATGTGGGCGTCGGTCAAACATTCGTCCTCGTCGGAGGCACGGTCGGCGACGCGGTTGATCAGCTCCAGCAGCTCCAATGGCGGCCGTGTAAGGCCTTTCGCTAGCAGACTCGCCACCATCGGATGAAGCTCGTTGAGCCCGGACGACGGGCCGTCCAGGAGCGCATCATTGACCTCGTCGACCGAGAACGATGCCGGGTCGTAGTCGGGCGGCAGCCAGTCGAGCATCATCTTGACGTGCTCGGGGTCGGTGCCGTCTGTTCGCCCGGCCAGGCAGTCGAGGAGTTCCAGGTAGCCCCAGATCCCGCCGATGTCTTCGGGTGGGCATGCTCGCTTTCCGTCGAGGCAGAACGCGTCCGGCCCGTCTTCGGGCCACGGCTCCACCTTCTCGAGCTTGATGGTGTGCCACCAACTGTCACCGAAGTCGTACTCGTAGAAGAGGCGATGGCCAGGCTTGGAAACCACCTGATCGAGACGGACGTCGGTCTCGGCGATTCCTTGCTCGCCCTCTTCTATGTCGAAGGGCCCGAGGAAGGGCTGCTTGCGCAGATCCCGGCTGGTGGGGCCCATGACGAAGTGATGCAGGTGGCAATCCTCCCAGCCCATGGCGGTCTGGATCACGTCATGCAGCTGTGACAACGGGAGATCGCTGGCCAGCCGTAGCCGCCGCCAGATCGGTGGCCGGGCATCATCGAGATCGAGCCGGACGATAAGAGCCGCTCTGGTGGGGCGTTTGCGCAGGAGCTTCTGCGTCGGCGGGGCGAATGGGTGGCCGGCCCCGGCGAAGAATGGCATCACGTCAGGAACGCCGAACTGTGGTGCGCCTTTCGCTTTGGAGGACGACGGTTCCCCGGGGACCGGGAACGGAAACACGTTGTCATCGCCGGCCATCGGAACTCCTCGCGTCGGTTGGGTACGTGCAGTCAAGTCTGGCATGTCGTCAAGTGTTGGATCAGTTCGCAGGTCTGCGCTCATGCGCATGAACGATCTGGACTCGGTCTGAGAGCGGCGCGACATGGCGAAGTCCATGAGTTCAGCCTTCACGTCGCCTGCATGGTCGACGAGTTCCCGGATCTTGCGGTATCCGGAGGACCAGGTGATCACGGGTTCGGCCGGCACGGAATCACGATACGGCCGGTCGGCCATCACGCTAAGGGCCTGACGGCGAATCAACGCAGCGATAATTCTCTGGAGGTCCTAAACCACCGGCCCTCCAGTACTCCCATCTCAACCAGTGAGGTAACGGTCGAGCGCGCGGACGGCATCGCGTCCGGCTCTGTTGGCGCCCACGGTCGACTGCGAGGGTCCGTACCCGATCAGGTGGACGCGAGGTTCGGCCGCGACCTGGGTGCCATGCATGACGATGCCGCCGCGCTCATTCGTCAATCCGAGCGGTTTGAGATGTGCCAGGTCGGGCCGGAATCCGGTTGCCCAGAGAATCGCGTCCACCGGTGTGAATGAGCCATCGGCCGCGCGCACGCCGCCGCTTTCGATTGCGCTGAACATCGGACGCCGGACCAGTGCGCCACGTTCGCGCGCCGCGATCGCGTAGGGCGACCACATCAGGCCGGTGTTCGCGACGATGCTGCCAGGAGGGTCTCCCGCTTCGACAGCGGCGGTGATCTTGGCGATGACCTCGCGTCCTTCGAATTCTGGGCGGAACGGTCCATCGCGGAAGACCGGCTCGGTTCGGGTGAACCAGAAGGTGGTGGACACCCGCGAGATCTCGTCGAGTTGCTGGACCGCCGAAATCCCGCCGCCGACGATTGCCACCCGTTGGCCTGCGAATTCGTCGGCGGAGACATAGTCGCGGGTATGGAGCTGGCGGCCTGTGAACAGATCTTGGCCCGGGTAGCGGGGCAGCACCGGGTTGTTCCAGGTGCCCGTGGCATTGATGATCGCCCGGCTATGCCACTGGCCCGCGGACGTCTCGACGATGAGTTCTCCTCGCGGATCATCGTCGGCACGGCTGACCGAGGTGGCCTTGACCGGACGATGAATCGGCAGTCGGTTGAGCTGCTCGAATGCCGCGAAATAGCTCGGCACGGCCTCTCTGCTGGGCTCATCGGGGTCTGTTTGCGGCACGGGAAAGCCGGGTAGGCCGAAGATGCCGTTGACCGTTGCCATATGTAAGGACTCCCAGCGGTGCTGCCAGGCGCCGCCAGGTGCCGGGTTGGCGTCCAAGATGACGAATGTGCGCTCGGCGGAGTCGTCCGGCGCCGGCCGGAATCCACGATGGGTCAAGTGGTAGCCGGCCGACAGTCCCGCCTGGCCGGCCCCGATCACGATGACGGTTGCGCGCATTGTTCCCATTCTGGCTCGTTGCCCGGACCAGCGGGCGGTGAGATCAGGATCATCGGGCGGTGACCAGCGGACGCATCGCCACGAGAGCGATGAGCAGCAGCGGTGCCAGAACGGCGGGATGGTAGCTGTCGAGCCCTCCGGGCAGCATGTCGGGGTAAAGGTTGACCGAGGCGTGAATGATCAGTGCGGGCAGCAGGCTGCCGCGAGTGCGGACGAAAACCTGCACCATGATCATGCGGAGCACGACGCTGATGCCAACCTGTGCGGCGATCCAGCCCCAGTCGCGTCCGGCACTGAGGTAGGGGACGACATGCCACAGCCCCCAGACGAGCCCGATGATGAATCCGGCGAGCAGCGGACCGTAGCGTTCGGTGAGTGGCTCGCTGGCGTACATCGTCCAACCGACCTCCTCGGGGATGGCTCCGAGGAAGTAGAGGCCGAGCGAGAACAAGACTGAGGAGACGGGGAGCATGGTGCCGCCCGTATCTGTCAGCCCCATCAGCAGACTGATCGCATACATTGCGGCAACGAGCGTCGGAATCACCAGCAGACTGAAGAGCAGCCACCTGCCTTGTCCGGTTGCGAAGGGCCGGACGAGGTCTTTGATGCCGCCGATGCCTTGCTCGCGGTAGCGCATTCCGAGTGCCACAGCTAACGGAACGAAGATCATGAGCACACTGGGCGGCTGGCCGAGCGGCGTCGTGAGGTTCAGCAGGTTCAAGAAGTAGAACGGAACCGAGATCACAAGGACCAACAAAAGGAACAGCCAGGGGCGGCGTGATCGGGAAGGCGTCGTCCTGTTTGCCGGTTGATCGGCCACACGCCCAGGATACCTGTGTTTGCGGGGGTGGCTGGTTGTCGACGCGAGAAGCGGGAACGCGGGTGCGGGTGGCGATCTGGCGCGGCAGCTGCGGCTTCGAAGGCCGCGACGCCCTATGTGACCGCCGTAGACTGACTGTGACCCACCCGCCACAACCATCTCGGTGACCCAGAAGATACGAGGGACAATAGTGCGATCGCAGTCCGCCGTCTTTGTCGATGCCGGCTACCTGATAGCTGCCACGGCGACTCGGCTTACCGGTTCATCACTGCGGCGAGGGGTCAAGGTTGACTACGGGACGCTGATTTCGGAGCTGATCGCCTCGGTCGAGCTGCGGTCGGGACTGCCCCTGTTGAGGGTCTACTGGTACGATGCGGGCCGCAACGGTGTGGCCGACCAAGAACAGGAGCAGGTCGCTGCACTGCCGAAGGTGAAGCTACGGCTGGGCCGGGTCGGTGTCGAAGGCGAGCAGAAGGGCGTCGACCTGCGCATCGGGCTCGACATGGTCGGGCATTCGCGCAACGGGGCTGTCGACATCATCTATCTACTGTCCGGCGACGACGACCTGACCGAGGCTGTCGAGGAGACGCAGGCTCAAGGCGTCCAGGTCGTTGTGCTGGCTGTGCCCACCATCGGCGGGCAACCGCATGGGGTGAGCAGGCACCTCGTCCAGGCCGCCGATGGGGTGGAGGTGCTGGAAGACAGTCTGCTGGACAAGTCCTTCTCTGTCACCAAACGCACTGCGCTGGCGCCTGCGACCGGCATCGCGGCGGTCGCCCGGGCCTCCCGCATACCCGGTCCACCCGTGGGGAGCGTGCCACGGGTACCGGCTGCTGGCTTGGCTCCTGCCATCGCCTACAGCGGCGGCGGCGACGCCAAGCCCTATATCGCCCCGGAGTATCGGCGTGACCCGGCCGAACTGTCAGCCACGATCGCCGACATCGTCGGTAAGGCGTACAAGGCCTGGTCGGGCACTGCCAATTCCGCGCAACTGAGGGAGCTTCGCGAGGGACGGCCGACCATTCCCCGCGATCTCGACCGCGCCTTGCTGGTCGACCTGTCAGACGCACTCAGCGACTTCTATCTGGACGACCAGATTCGCTCGGAGCTCCGATCTCGGTTCTGGGATGCGGTCGACGCGCCGGCTCTGGGGTGAACCGCAGCCAGGGTGCGCGCGGTCGGGTGGTCGGTGCGACGAGGCCTGGCGGGTTGGCGTGGTTTGAACTGGCGATGGTTTGATCGAGGGAAGCCACGGCTCGGTTCGGCCGGTCAGATGAGACTCAACGGTGACATCGTCCACGACTGTGCTCGCTGATGGCTCGGAGGGTCCTTACTTCTTCTCGTGGGTGCTGGTCGTGTGGACGATGGGTTCAGGCGATATGGCAAGTCCCTCGAACAACACCGCTGCGCTGTCGTGGAAGCGCTTGATGGCGGCTGCTACCGGGAATGGCCCTGGCGCCAGGCTTCGAGGTGGCGCGGACATGTCGTGGCCTGCCGTGCCTTGGCCCTGGCTGTCCGCGCCGACTCCTGCTGGCTCGGTCCAGATCTCAGGATCGGGTGCGAGCGGAGCCTCAACCTGAATCCACCGATTTCCGCCTGCCGCGCGACTGCCGCCAGGCACGCTGGCT